>JAYFRN010000043.1 GCA_034925865.1 Oscillospiraceae bacterium
ACTGTATCGCTATGTCTGTTATTGTCCTGAACCTGAAAAAGGTTCTTTGCGCCTTTTTTGTGTTCCTATATTGTTTGCTAATAACACATCATCTACCGCAGCGAAATTTGAAATTCGTATTTGTTCAGTAGACATTAATTACTGAGGTCGGAACGCGCGCAGATCATCATATCAACGGAAAGGTCATCGCCGACAGACTTTTAAGCGAATACGGTTATCCGGATGACAGAAAACAGCGGGTCTTGGGCTGCATTTTACACCACCGAAGCAGTAAATATGCTGATAATATTGAAGAATTGTGTGTCGCCGATGCCGATATAATTTCGCATTATGATAATATACCGATGTGTTTTGGTGTTGCGTTCAAGTATAATAAGATAAACACGGATTCGGTTGCCGAGTGGGTGAAGTATTTCGAGCATGACTGGAATGACCTTAGCGAGAGGACAAAACGAGCCTTCAAACCAAGGTATGATATTATAATGGATGTGTTATTCGGTGCACTGTTATAATAAACGGGAGTAGTGACTCACCGATTTTATTTTGTCCGCCATATCTGGAGGAGAGGTTACATACACCTTATCACCGGAGCTGAGAAAGTTGAAAATATAATAAAATATGAGAATTTATAATTTTGAGATTAATTTTTATTGAAGGAGTTTCCGGTGTCGGAAAATCGACCACTGTATCTAATCTTGGTAAGTCTTTGTCTGATTTTGGGTACTCGGTCAAATGCCATTATGAAGGTGATTACGACAGTGCTCTTGATTTATGCTGGGTATCGTATATAACTCCATACGAATACGAGAAATTACTGGATTCATTTCCTGAAGAAGTTGATAAGATTGTTAAAAACACATTGCATAAAGGTGATTATGTTTTAGTCAGATATCAAACGGGGCGCACATCATTATTCTGTACACAACTTCATCAATTACTACATGATAAAGAATTTTGTTACAATCCGCAGAATAAACTGCCAATTTTAAAATTTACTGAAGTTTATTCTATGATGTGGAGATGCTTTGGAGATAGTAACAGCAGTTATGATTATGAAATTTTTGATGCTTCACTTGTAAGTCATATGACAAATGATTTAATGAGAAATAATAACGCTTCTTCTTGTGAAATTGCAAATCACTTAAATACACTGCTTGCTTTTGTATCGGATTATTCTCCTATTGTTTTTTATCTTTATTCTGATAATATTAGAAACAGATTAATAAATGCGCGTATATGCCGGAAACAACCACCACTCAATGAAGAAAAAATTGTCTTTTGGCAAAAACGAAACAAAGTCGATTCAGTCGTACTACCAATGTTATCCGCTCCTGTCGTAATGTGCGATGTCTCAAATAATAATTGGACGAATATTGAAAATCAAATATTTCGCCGGTTAACAAACAATATAACATCAACAGATAAATAAATATTTCGGTTGGAAAAATATAAGAATAATAATTAAGCTTGTACAAACATGACACCCTTCTAACATGTAAAAAACAAAACGGAGGATTTACAATGGCAAAATCAATATGCGGTCTTGACTGCGGTAAGTGTGAATTAAAGGATACTTGCGGCGGTTGCAGTGCGACAAAGGGCAAGCCATTCGGCGGTGAATGCATGCTCGCGGCTTGTTGCTTAAAAAGCGGGAACGAGAGCTGTGGCGCCTGTGCAAAGGATAGCTGCGAATTGAAAAGGCAACTCATCGCAGAATTTAACAGACTTGGCATTGAAGATATGCCTGAAGTAACCGACCTAAACGCACTTTGTGGCTCTTACATAAATCTTGAATACACTCTGCCCGGTGGACAGAAGGTCAAGTTCTGGGACGGCAGCAGAATTTATCTCGGCAATCAGCTGGAAAAGAAAAACAGCAACCGCTGCTACGGTCTGACTGCCGATGAAAACTATCTTCTGGTCTGTGAATACGGTCAAAACGGAACAGATGCAGAAATTGTAGTTTATAAAAAACGGAGAAAAGTAAATAAAGTTGACTCACGCTGCGGACTGCATTGCACAGACTGCGAATATAAAGTCACCTGTGGCTGCGGCGGATGTATTGAAACAAACGGACACCCGTTTCACGGCGAATGTCCTGTGGCGAAATGCTGTCAGGATAAGGGCTTTACGCACTGTGGTGAATGTCCGGATATACCATGTAAACTGTTGACACAGTATTCTTGCGATCCTGAGCATGGCGACAACCCGAAAGGAGCGAGAATTGAACAATGTAAAAGGTGGGTGAAAAGATGAAACGCTCAATGATGCAGGTATTTGTAAAAGGAGGTTTTGAAGCGTTGGAGCTTTACAAGAAGGCTTTTAATGCAGAGGTATTATGTTCATATGAAGATGGAAACGGCGGATATATGCACGCCGAGCTGAACGTATACGGTCAGGCGATTGCCGTATCTGAAATTACACAAGATGCCATATCTGGCAATACTATGATGTTTTGCTTTGAATTCGGTGAAGGTGGCGGGGACTTGGTGAAAAAGGCGTATGAAGTTTTGAAAAACGGTGCTAAAGTTGAGAATCCGCCGCAAAAGTGCGATTACAGCCCATGCCAATGTGTTCTGAACGATAAATTTGGCGTTACATGGTGTCTTTTTGAATAGGAGGACAAGAATGTCTAAACAAAAACTTATTATAATAAGCGGTTCACCCTGTGTCGGTAAAACGACTGTTGCAGACAAGCTGTTTCAATCATATGAAAACAGCGCGTATCTTGACGGTGACTGGTGCTGGTGTGTAAATCCATTTTCGGTAAGCGACCCCAGACTGCGTAACGGTGAAAAAAGCATGTCATTCGTGTTATCTAATTATTTGAACTCCGATTTCAATTATGTCATATTTTCTTCGGTTGTGGTTATGTACGAAGCAATAAGAGAGCCGATTTTAAAGGATATCACGGTAAAAAACATTGAAGTAATCGGAATTACGCTGACCTGTTCGGAGGAAACACTGACGGCACGGCACAAAAGCCGTGGGGACGAAAATGAGGTATCATTTCAATGGCTTCATTTGCCGCCGTATTCCGGGGATTATGTTATAAATACTGATAACAAAACGCCGGATCAAATTGTCTGTGAAATAAAAGAATTAATTGAGAAAGGTAGTTGAAAATGAACATTGAAATTAAAAAGCTGATCCCCGAACTAACGGAGGATTACCTGCACTTTTTCGATGTCACACCGCATGACGATGATATCCCCGGCAGTAAATGTTATTGTGTTTGCTGGTGCAGTGCGGATCACCGCATAGCAACCGACTTCTCATCGCAGGAGAAAAGACGGGAGCTTGCAAGGCAATACATAAAAGACGGCGTCATTCAGGGTTATCTGGCATATCAGGGTGAGAGAGTCATCGGTTGGTGTAACGCAAATACAAAAGCGGAATGTCAGCATTGTATAAGCTGGCTGCGCTTTATGCAGTCGGTTGATGTAGATGATACAAACTTAAAAATTAAATCGGTTTTTTGCTTTGTAATTGTGCCCGATATGCAACGGAAAGGTATTGCGACAAAGCTGCTATGCCGTGTATGCGAGGACGCAGCAGCTGACGGCTTTGATGTGGTGGAGAGCTACCCGAATAAAGCTTTTGTCAGCACAACCCGTGATTTTATGGGTCCTGTCGAGATGTATAAGAAATTGGGCTTTACGGTCGTTTATGAAGTGAAAGACATAGCGGTCATGCGGAAATGTTTGAAAGAGAATTAAGGAAAAATGAAACAAACTTACATAGAAAATAAGCCTGCTTTAGCAAAGGAGATTGCAGAACTTGCTGTAGTGTTGGTTAAGGCAAAGGTATTAGAACTGAATTTATGAATAAGCTTATTTAAGAATAAAAGAAAACAAAATTTGTATTTGAGGAAAATCCATATAGCTTTACAATTGTTTTGGGATTTTTGATATGCTTTTCGGATAAATGCAAAACTATGAAATGGAGTGATGTATATGCCAAAATTAATCTTGGTTTGCGGTAAAATATGTAGTGGAAAAACTACCTATACAAAAAAGCTGATAAAAGAAATAAAAGCTGTTCATCTATCGGTTGATGAAATAAGTATGTCTATTTATGGCGGACAAGTTGGCTCAACTCACGCTCAAGTAGTAGAAAAGATAATACACTATCTGTTTAATAAATCTATTGAAATCTACAATACAGGATTTAATGTTGTAATTGATACAGGATTTTGGCAAAAGGCAGACAGAAATGAGGCAAATGAATTTTATAAAAACCACAATATAATCCCAGAATGGCATTATATTGATGTGCCAGATGAAATGTGGCAAAAAGGCATTAGGAAACGTAATAACGATATTAAAATTGGTAGAACTGTTGATTGCGTAATTGATGATAACACGATGAAAATGTTTTTAAGTTTTTGGGAAACACCAAACAAAGACGAAATTGATGTTTGGATTATAAACGATTGGTGTTGAAGTGAGTATTGATAGTCATGCGAAAAGCATTTAAATGAGGATTCTGCAAAGAAATAAATTATTTTCTTGAATGCACTACCTGCAACATGCGGCACAAAATCCACTTGATGGGAATTGAAAGCTTTTTCTCCGACAAACTATTATAAAGGATATACTGACAGCCCGTAGCGTGAAAATTATACACGATCATGAATAAAAAAGAAGTGATGAATGTGAAAAAACAGAAATATTACCTCTACCACTATTACGAGCGTAATTTTGGACCGTTTATGCCGCTAACCGCATTGCCGATGAATGAAGCAAAAGAAATTTTGCTAATACAAGAAGCCGCTGGGAAATTCCACAATCCCGACATCGACGGATTTTTACAGAAACGATATGATCGTGACAAGCTTCTTCGTGAGATGTTTATAAAACATGGTGGCAAGCCTGAACGTACTGCCCCGGTGTATATGATGCTCGGAGAACACAAACAGTGGGAATCGGCATATGAAAACCCTGCGGTTATCAAAATCCCGCTTAAAGAATTTGATCCCCTCACCGTCTCATTTACATACGGCGATTCATTTTCAGTTTTAAATTCGTCACTTTTTGGCGATGAGGAATATTGGAACAAGGTATATTTTGCGGACGAAATGTTGCAAATCATTGACAGACTTGGTTTCCCTCCTTATGTGGAATACGATTTCAAACGCGGGATATATCCGATAGACAAAAATATAAATCATCACTTGAAGTATGTTGAAGCTCATATTTGGAGCGACGAGACGATTATGAAATATATATGAGGGGAATTGAAAGATGAAATTTGCCTCTGTTTGTATCCATACCGATAACGCTCCGCGCCTTGCTGAGTTTTACGAAAAAGTATTACAGGAAAAACCGGAGGTTGACGGGACTCATTATGGTTTCTCTAAAATTGCTGTGTATGATGATGGAAATGTCACGATGTCCGAACATAAAAATATGTCGATAATGTTATCCACCGAGGATTTACAAGTCGAATATAACCGTCTGCTAAAAGAGTTCCCCGATTTAGTTGTGACATCACCGCCACAGCGTCGTCCGTGGGGCGCGTTTTCATTTTGGTTTCTAGACCTCGATGGTAATACGGTAAGTGTATTTGAATATAAGGAGGACTAAACTTATGCTTTGCCCTAGATGTAAAAAAGACGACCCACAAAACAGAGAGATGTGTCCTGACTGCGGCGCGCCGATAAGACCTATTCCCGTACCTGCGGGAGGTAAAATTAAGTTCGGCAAATATGACTGGTTTGTCTTGGATAAACAAGATGATAAAATGCTTATTCTAACCGAAAATGTTATAGAAAAGCATCCGTATCACCATGGAGAAACTGAAATCACGTGGGAAACCTGCGATATGCGAACATATCTGAACAGCGAGTTTTATGATTCGTTTGAAGAAAATGACAGAAACCGCATTATTGAAGTCACAAACGAAAATCGGGACAATCCGTGGTATGGCACAAGTGGTGGTAATCCCACTACCGACAAGGTGTTTTTACTAAGTATCGACGAGGTTCTGAAATATTTCGGTGACAGCGGTCAGATAAAAACGCGGTATATGTATCCTTCTCCATGGGGCGACTGGTGCAAGGACGAATTTCTGCCGTGGATTGACGACCAATACAACATAGCACGCCGTGTTGTAGATGACACGGGCATTGTTCGGTTCTGGAGATTGCGGTCGCCCGGCGCGAATAGGTACCGTATCGCTTTCGTATCAGGCTTTTGCGGAGACGGATTTGACCAGGGCGTTATAGACATATCAGGTTGTTCCGGGTTAATAGATGGACATTTTGAGTTTGATAGTTTCGGTTCTCTGTCGAATGGTCTGGAGGACGAGCATTGTATAAACGGCATTCGTCCGGCATTATGGCTAAAAACATGTTGATAGAAAAGGAACGATAAAATATAATTTCATGTATTTAATAATACTTCCTTGACTCTGCCGTAACGTCAAGTGATATACTGTCCGCAAAGGAGATAATAGAGCGCTATGAATTTAATTAAAATAACCGAACTCAGCACTGAGATAGGCCTTTCATCACGGACATTGCGGTATTACGAGGAAGCGGGGCTTATCACGAGCGTTCGACCACAATTTGAAAAGTATCGCTTTTATGATGAGCAGAATGTGCAGCGGCTGCGGCAGATAATGGTACTTCGGAAAATGCAGATACCCATAAAGGATATCGTGCGGATTTACGAAAGCCACGAAATGTCGGCAATCACGCAGGTTTTCGTGGACAAAATCAATGAAATCGACGGCGAGGTCACCGCCTTATCCGAGCTTAAACGCATCATAAACGAATTCTTACAGAAGATGATTGAAAAAGGCATAAAGCAGATTTCAGCTTTGCCGCTTTTATACGAGGAAATGGACAAGCAGCTCACCTCACGGGAAAATATCAACATGGAACAAAAAAACTTCGCGTTAAGCGAAGCTTTGAATGAGGTATCGGAAAAGCTCGCAAAGCCACTCGACATATCGATTATCAGGTTACCGAAAATGCGAGTTCTGTCTTCATACTTAAAAGATGATGCGGAAACATCCGACACCACAGCTTTCATGCGTTATCTGCAAATGAACGGAATGAAAGCCGACAATTACGGCAGCTTTGAGTATCAGGAAAACGACTGCGACGTTATGATTACAAAAATTGCAGATGGTTTTACAAACGACAGCAATTTTACCGATTTCATTTTTGACGGCGGTTATTTTGCCGCGGCGAACGTGTATCTCGACGACGACTTAGCACAATCGTTTTATTCGCTTGTAAAAAGCTTTGATGATAATAAATTTTATCAGATTGACTACACAGCCGACGGCAATCTGCGTCACGCCGCCATGCTTGAAAATCTCATTTCTCCCGACGAGCGGCGGCAGCTTGTGGCGTTATATGTCCCCGTAAAAAAGAGGATTCCGGACGTGTCGCTTTATCCGAAGCCAACCGAAATCACCAATATTACGGTCGGTGTACTAAAAAAGCAAAATCCTATACTGTGGGAAAAAGAAGTCGAGCTTGATAAGCTCACACCGATAAACAATCCGCATTACAGAGTTATGGAAAACGGCGAAGTGGAGTATACCGGTTGGATTTCCACACGGACTCTGAGTACAAATGTATCGGTCAAGCTCCCGTTTCGAGTAGATATCGAGTTTCGTGTGCCGATGGATGACGAGCAGTTCGGCTATGGTGATAATGAGGGCAGCATTATCTTTTATCATGGCGATGATAACGGCTATAACATCGGGGTGAATCTCGGAATTATGGGCTTCGGCATCAACATGAATAATCACTCAAACCGTCCGGAGGAATCCATAAGTTTTCATCAGCCGGTTTTCCATGACTATTACAATTTTCCACATAAGGGCAGGATCAAGCCGAACGAGTATAACCACGTCACATGGATAATCGGTCAAAAATACCTAGCGGTCATAATAAACGGCGAAATCCGGTATTGCGGCGCCAATTTTCCGTATATGTATCTTGATTTGAACAGCGAGAAAGCGTATCCCGTTGTAATCGGTTCAAACGGGCAGGGAAAGAAATATTTTAGAGCGATTAAAATTTCTCAGCTTGCGTATTCCCCGAAAACCAAAATAAAGAACGGAGAGCTGACCATGATCACAAAACAAAGCAACAGCATTATTTCGATTATCCATCGTCTTATCACCGACGAATATGGAGAAAACTACTGGTTCAACGGTTCGGCGAAATATGTTATGGAATGTCTCGGGGAGAAAGAATATGATTATTGGTTTTTCGCCGGAATTACGGGTGATGTATTTACACAGCATTACAAACAACCGTTTATGGGCGATAGCATTGACGCGCATTATCAAGTAAATGGCGATTTCGGATTCTTCGAGCGTATTTTTGAGAAATGCGGATATGCGTCAACCTTTGTCACATTGAAGGATATATCCAAAAACAAAGAAATGTATCTCAATGCGCTCATTGGATATATCGATAAAGGAATCCCCGTCATAGCGCTGGTAAACGGAATTAATAAGGAATACAGCAGCGGTTTTTTAGACGGCGTTTTTGTTGGATACGAGGAGCACGGAAAAACGCTGCTTTATATAACAGGCAATAATAACGAGCCGCAGCGTATTCCATTTGATAAAGCAATCGATAGTGACAAACAAGAGCTAAACGGCTGGGTTTTCGTCGGTGAGAAAAAAAAGCAAAAGGATCTTGCAACACTCTATCGTGAAGCAATTTATGCACTACCTGAGCTTCTGACTACCAATAACGATAAATACTGCTTCGGTTCGGCAGCTTTCCGTGTGTGGGCAGATGATGTGGAAAACGGACATTTCGACGGCATGAAACCGGAAGAATTTGACGGCTGGTCGATGTATACCAACTTCGTCTGCGTGCTTGCGACCAACGGCAGCTGCTGTCATGGCTTTTTACAGCGTGCAAAGGAGCTGAATCCAGATATGACATATCTGGATGAGATAAGTAAGCTGTATAAGCGAACGGGGGAAATCTGGAACAACGACAACGGGAACGACCTGGAAGCCCTCGGGGGCGGCTTCAATGTCACGCTGGAAGCATTGCAAACACCTGAAAAGCGGTCAAAGATCGCCGCGAGAATCCGCGAGTGCGGGGATATTATGGACAAGGTTGTTAATATACTTAAAGAAAACATAAGGGATGAATAAGAAAATAAACATGCAGAAAGCGAGATTCACAACACTATGAAAAAGCTTGATTTTTCAATCCCGTTTTCGGGATTCTGCTCCACATCATTTATCAATTGCTTCGCTTCCGTTTATATGTATCTTGAGGGATTCGACGCGTAGACAACGGCGTGACCTTCTGTAACGAGTGGGTTAACGGGTCAGTGCAGCTGCTGCAGAAACTGCGCTACCAAGCCGCAGGCTTTGCAGGAACGCTTCTTTTTCCTTTTGAAACGCAGATAAAAATTCAAATAAAGAATGGAGAACTAACCATGATAACAAAACAAAGCAATAATCAGATTTCAAACATTCAAACATATTGCGTCGGTGAACGCGGTGAGAATTTTGCTTTTGACGGCGCTTGTGAGCGGCTCATGGATTGCCTCGGAGAAAAGGATCTCGGCTATTGGCTGATTGCGGGTATTACAGGAGATTGTTTCGCACAGGTATATCCCAAAAATCATACCTTTTACAGCGACCGTTATTGCGTATCCGATTATAATATACTGTATCATGATGACTGCACGAGTTATATAGAGGGTATATTTGATAAAATGGGGTATGCTTGCACCTATATCCCGAAAGAAAGACTTTTATCAAATAAGGAAATGTATCGGCAAACACTTATAGCTTACATTGACAAAGGCTTACCAATCATGCAATTCAAGGGAAATTACAGCCTAATTTGCGGTTATGAAGAACATGGTAATATTCTTTTGCAACGATACCCATGTAACGATAATTTTGAAAAGTTTTCACTGGATGAAACCTATTTTGCTGACAATGAATTGAAGGGTTGGATTTTTATCGGAGAAAAAAAGGAACAGAAAATACTTGCCGATATTTACCGGGAAGCTGTTTTAAAAATGCCCGAAATTTTAACAACAGAAACTGATAAGTATTACTTCGGAGCCAGAGCATTCTATGCGTGGGCTAAGGATATAGAAAATGGTTTTTATGACGGTAAAACGCAAGATGAAGTAGATTTATGGGGAACACATACAAGCTTTGTCTGCGATTTTGAAACAATTGCAGCAACATCGGGACGGTTTTTATCAAAAGCGTTAGAATTTAATCATGACTTGAGCTTTATTTCGGAAATCATTTCTATTCTCGGCAGGCAAGGCACATATGCAAACGGCGGGCTTGAAGATTTAGGAGGCGGATTTAATGTTACGCTTGAGGCGTTGCAGAACATAGAGAAGCGGACAAAAATTGCCGCAAAAATCCGAAAATTTGGGGACTGTATTGATCAGGTTGTTAAGATATTGAATGAAAATATTAAAGGATGAATAAGAAAATAAACATACAGAAAGCGAGAGAAAGTCTGAGCATGTCTACGACAGCATCGGAAATGTAAAAACGCTCGGAAAACCTGAATTCGGCGATATACTCAATACAATAAGCTGGCGTTATGGCTACACCCACGATCTTGCGTGGTCGATAATCGGGCTTGACGAGTGCATAAACTGGGATGACTGGAAGTCGCATTATTACGGCGATATGCTAGAAGTCATTCTCTTGAAATTCAAAGAAAATGATGAAGCTGTGCTTGAATGCATTAAAAAACTGATAACCGCTCTCGGCGAAAATCATGAACGAAAGATATAATCACCTCTATATAAGGAGAATAAGAAAATGAGCGATAAGATAAAATATTCAAAATTTGAGTACATTGAAATACCCGCACTGCGTTTCATAGGCATAGACGCATGGCGAACAAAAGAGGACTGGGGCGATATGTGGCGGCGTAAGGATGAATTTCTGCCACAGCTTGAATCCATGAAGGAAAGTCTCGATTTGACAATACCGCATGTATGCGCTTTTTGCCACCACGACGACGGTGAAGTTGACGTTGTTAACCGTTATTTGATTGGAAGATTTTTCAAAGCTGATACCACTGTACCAGACGGATATGATTACCACGATTTGAAACCGCAAATAGTTGCATATGCCGTATTTGATAATGGCGTGGAGAATGAATTTTTTTTAAGATATGAAATTACACGGGATAAAATATTGGGCGACGGTATCGGGATTCCTTATCCAGTAGGATATTGGCACGGAGAAGTATACATCGATAAAACTCCGGTTGATCCGACGTTTTGTTGCGGTGTCCTGTTTGCCTGTAACAAAGGGAAAGTATGATTATTCTAAAAATATAGTATTGAAAGGAAAGATAAAATGAAACAGAAACCCCTTGAAAACGAGCATGTTATTGTACACAGCTTTACTTCCGGGGATTGGCGGGATTTACGTGATATTGCATTATCGAACGCTGCTTCTGATTTTGCATATTGCGATGAACAATGGCCTACTGACGAAGAATCTATAAAAGGAATGGCTGATTACTTGGCAACAAACGATAGCATGTCAGCAATTTACGCTAAAGACATAGATAAGGTTGTATGCTTTGTTAATTTCAACAGAATAACTGATGAAAAATATCTTGATATCGGTCATGTTATGAATCTTGAATTTGCCGGTCGAGGGTATGAGTACGAAGGCCTTCGCCTGTTATATAAATTTGCATTTGAGACAATGGAGATTGATGGAATTCGTTCATATTGGGCGTTTGATGATAAGGTAAAGTTAGAACCGCTCATGAAGCTTGGAATGAAAGTCACGAGGAAATTTCAAAACAATTACTTCGGTGGCAAAAAGGGAACCTTCACGGGTTGCGAACTTAAGGTGTCGAGAGAAGAATTTTATAAAGGGTGATGATATAATGGACGAAAAAATCACACCAACAAAATTTGAGTACATAGAAATACCTGCCCTGCGTTTTATCGGCATAGATGCGTGGGACTGGGGCGATATGTGGCAACTTTTACTTTATCTTCCGCCGCTGAAATTTCATCATATCTTGCTTTATTAACTAGTCATTTAAATAATTACCGCTTAAAGAGAGAAAAGCCTTTGGTATATGGGCTTTTCTCTCTTATAAGGTAGGACATATTTAATTGCCGAGTTAATAATTGAACCACCGTGTACCGAATGGTATGCATGGTGGTGTAAGAGGTCGGTCAATCAATTAATAGATGACCTCCAACTCGATTATATATTTATGATTCTGATTCAATAAATCCACTTTACAAATGATTATTAGAGTTATATAATATAGTATATAACCTGGCACTAATAAAAGATCTTGCCATAAATTTAATGTTTTGTTGTTAAATGGAAAAAATGAAAAAAATTATAGTTTTATTTATATTTTGTATTTTCTCTTTGGTTTTCGTTTTGTTGTCATGCAATAAAAAAGTTCTTTTGACAACAGAAACAAACGAAACTGCTGAAACAGAAATCACAAATACAACTGAAAACATTAACATTGAAAATCCGTCAGAAACTCAAAGCGATGAGGAAAAGACAGATTATACAGCTGTGTCCGAATATATTAATGATGAAAAAGACAATGATAAAACAGTAAAACCTGTTCTTAGAGTCGAATTTCTTTCCAAATCGAATAACTCTGATATCATTTATAAAAACATAATCGAAATACCTGAAATATGCGATGGTAACAGTGCTGCTGCCGTAAAAATTAACGCAGATATATATAATAAACTATATGAAAAATATAAAGAGCAAATAGAGCTGTCGAAACAGGAAGAGATAATCAAAAGCGATCTTGTATATAATATCGGCTACGAATATTCAATGATAAACGAAGTGATAGCGATAAGAATATTTGAAACCGTAGGATATGCCGAATCGGATTCATATACAAAATCAACATACTATTATTATGACTTAAATAAATATTCAATAATTGATTATAAAGGCTATCTTGACAGTATAGGAACAAATACAAACATAATTGCTTCAATTTTAAATGCTGACAATACAAAAGAAGCAGGCATACTTTTCCCGGACGGAATATTTGTTACGGATATAGCGGAAGAAGACACTGATTGCAGGATATCATCCGTACTTTACGATATTCAACATATACGTAATTTAATAAGTAATTATATAATGTATAATTCAAAAGGTTACGAAGTTATTACTTCCGCATTAAGATCAGACCCGGAAAACCTATATGACGGTAAAATTACTGTATATACAAAATATGAGCTCACCTGTGAATCTTTCAATGATGATATAACAACCGTAAAACTGTTCTATAATGAATTTGGATCAGATTTTAATTCTGAAGCTGAATTACAGTCGGATCATGAAGGACAAGCGCAATTAGAAACTATCGCGCCTTTGAAATATTTTTTAAAAACGACTTCTGCCGGCAACAAGGATGTCTGTATCTCAATAACAGAAAAAACGACAGTCGGCGAGAAAGCTGAAATACAAAAAAATACTAGCGTAAAATATTATAATAAACTTAGCAAATCGTATATAAACGGCAATGATCCTCTGTTTATGTTTATTACATTCGATCCCTCTCAATGGGACACAGACGCACTATACGGACTTTTGAAAAAAATATACAGCGAAAAAGTTAAAGCTGATCCGGACATAAAAAATCAAAGCTTGTTGGTCATAAGTACATTTAAAAATTATAAAGATGAAAAAGTGACATATCGGTCGGATGTAAATATTCCTTTTATCACGGATGATAATTCCGCCGCAGATGCGATTAATAAAAAGATATGCTCAGAAGTCACAAGATTTTTAGCGTCGACAAGCAAAAAAGACATTTGTGATATAAATGACGTTATTTCGGGAGCATCGCAGTATTACAGGATATACTGTACGACAAGCGAAGACCCTTTCACAAAGACAATTTCAGTATATCTTACTTTAAATGACTGCGAAAACGTCAACAGCCACAGTATAGCCTATTATTATGACTGCGAAGCAGGAAAAGAACTCGGATTTGACGAATATATTAAAAAATTTGGATTTACTTCCGAAAGCCTTAAAGAAAAAATTAAAGAATACGATACTTGTAAAAACACTTCTAATGATCAAATTTTATTTACCTATTCAGAAATCAGCCAGTACGCTCTAAGAGTAATATTATCTAATTCAGAAAAAGGAGAACACTCGGTTTTAATACCGAGAGATTTTGCCGCGCTGGAAGCTCTAGAAAAAGACAGAGCAGCATATGTTCCTTGTGTCGTGACAGAAAAGGAATATGAAATAAAGCTTAATAATTCCGGTACTATAAATACATTTATCTTAAAGTATCCCGTGCTATCCGATTCAGCTGATAAGCCCGGTGCTGTCGAATTTAATAAAAAGCTTACTGATTATATAAACGATTTCTATGGAGAAGTTATATCCGTATATAAAAAAGATGTCCCATTAAAAACAGAAGTATCATATAGTTTTTCATATAATTACTGCGTTGACGGAAATGTTATTATAGTATGGATCGATGCTCACAAAGGATTATGGCGAACGGATTTTATAATTAATGAAAATAGAGCATTCTATTATGACCGTTCATCCGATAAAATATTATCTATGAATGAGTATTTATCATATCGCTCTATAAAACCCGAACAGATGATGAATGCGAAAATTCTAAGCTCACATTACGATCATCTTTCTGAAAGCGAAAAAGAATATAAAGAATCGGAAATTTCCGGCTTTGTTCCGTTTATTACCGGAGACTTTGAGCTGTTTATTGGTGCCGAAAGAGATGAAAATGTAGTTTCTGTAATCCCCTTAAAAATACTTTCACTTGAACAACAAAAGAATTATTTATATTCATTGTTGAATAAGACCATTTCCGGAGATATTGTAACCGAGCTTTTCGACATAGCGATGCCGACGAGCATATGCCCGGAAAAGTATGTTGCTTCCGGTGATGTATGCAGTCGTTTCCGACTTCCGAGGATAAACCTTGATACCGCTGGAGCGAAAGCGACGAATAAAAAGATAATAGACGATTTCTTCTCCATGTATTCGGAATACATTAAAAATATGAAGTCTGTATACCTGACTTCACAGGATCAACCGATGTGGGAAGAGGCGGTATACGACGTCGGATATAAATATTCGTTAAAAGGCTCGATATTAAAAATAGAGATATTTCATAAAGCGGCTTGCTTCAGCGGTGAATATCTCTCCGATAGTTCGGTTTATTATTACGATATGAAAGCAGATAAGCTGCTTTCATATGTTCCGGTAGTGACACCGGGAGATATAATCCATTCAGGTCGTCTTGATCAATTAACCGGACAGCTTGTTTCTGATTATTTGTTGACCAGAAATCATGATTCTCTAATTGAATCAGTTTGGCTTGACACTTATGTTATTGCCTCGTCGGAAGGAGCTGCACGTCAAATATCTATTTCGGTACCGTATGCCGATATTCAGACGCTCACCGGAGATGCCTTCAATCTGCAGATCGCAAAATGGATAATTGATAACATTGTGATGTATGCCTCTGATTCTGAGCCTGATGATGTAAAGGATATTACCGAATACGGAACAAATTCCTTCAATGCGGATATCGCACACGGGCTTATATCAATTTCAGTCGTTTGTCCGTCGGATATCTCTGGTGTGAATAAATATAAGAACTTTTATTATGATATCAGAAAAAACACGGAAATAGATGAGAAAGAGTATTTTGCTCGCCTTGGACTTGATAAAGACGAGCTGGTTTCCGAGATCAGGCAGTATGTTTCCTCTCCTCACGCCTTTTCCGCGTCGGGAAGGGAATTTGTCGTATCTGATATTATAACCGCGAATTTCATCTCCGGTGGTGCTTTAGAGGTCTATGTTGCCGGTGACATGGGATGCAAGACAAAAAGCATTGTATTGCCGCGTACCACACAAGCGGAAAACGCTATATCAGAGCTTTTTAGTGAGGAAGAACCGATCAAGGACGCGGAATATGCGAACGCGTTTTTCCCGATTGCTTCCGGAGATGGGTATACTTACGAAAAGTGTATGCTTCGGTTTCCTTGCCTGAATTCTGATATGCCGGGAGCAAAAGCTCTGAACGAAAAGCTTGAAGCTTTATTTGAAGAGAAATATTCCGCGGTATATGCTGATTATATTTCCGGCGGCGGAGATATAATGCATGAATCGGTTGTGTGTGCGGACTATAATTTTGCATTGATATGCGACACTTATGTTATTGTAATATCTGAGACAATAAAATCGTCAAAAGGCGTTAAAACTTCTTATACGCTGTATTATTATGATTCCGCCGTTGACAGAGAAATATCACTTGATGAATTCGCGTCATATCTGGGAACCACAGTGCCAAAAATACAAGAAAAGCTGACTGACGATCCTGTTGTTGCCGCATCGTTTAAAATACCCGACATAATAGGCATATTCCCGACACCTGGCGGCGATCTCAGAGTATATATATCAAATGAGCCGGACAAACTGATTGTCGGATTTTTTGATATAACTTCGTTATCTGCTCTGATAAATAATAAGTCGGTCTCAATACCGGAAGTGCAGGTGGCGACCTCATTTGATACAAATTTACTTTCATCCTTTTTGGGAGACATGTCCGGTTTTAATCCGCTCCGAATTCGCATTCCGTATATAACGGGAGGTACTGAAGGAGCAAAAAGCATAAATAAAGCCATTGTCGCCGATGTTTTAGGAAAGCTTTCACTTTCAGGCAGACACGAATATGCCGAATTATCTGAAAATACCGATTATTTCTCTGTAAACTACAGTTATTTTATTAAAAATGGCTGCATGGTAATCAGTGTGACGATACTCACCGGTTATTATCCGTATGAACCGGAAAAAACAGTATTTATATATTATTATGATTATTCCGCCGGAGTACGCTTGGATGAACACGGAGCATATATGCTTTTAAATAAATATGTGCCGGATTGTAAAGCGCTTGTCGACGCCGCTGTCGCTTCTCAGTCCGAACCCGGTAAAAACACAGTGACGGCATACTCCGTAGCATTTAATATCATTTATGATGATGTTTCATATCCATGCTCGTTCGAATTTCCTGTTCTGACATCCGGTTCGGCGAACGCCCGGGCTTTCTCTGAAAATTTGCTAAAGACTCTTTTCGATCAGAACATCGAATATATAAACCGCTGGTCTCTTGATCCTGTATGTAAGACAAATCCACCTTCGTTAATCAGCGTCGGATATGATATAGATGAAACAAACGGTATAATTGCGATAACAATCTGTCGCAATACTGCGATTATTGGATCGGAAACGCATTTTATTCACAAAACCTATTATTTCGATCTCAAAGGTGATAAACAGATTGATATAAAAGCTTATTGTGATGTAATGGGAATCTCTCTTACCGATGTGCTTGTAAAACTCAACAGAAGCGAATATTCATGGTTCAACACTGACGATTCTGGTAAATTGAAGCAAATTACATCAGAAATGGTGGCTGGAATTATAATAACATCTCAGGATGATTTTAAAGCATATGTGAAGACAAGCAACGGATTTACATTTCGCATGGATTATCCGTTGAAGATGTTCAACAATACATGGTATCTTGCAAACCTTTATTCGATGGATCCTGATAATCCCTTTGGAATAGTTTTTATAAGTAAAAACTGGTCAGAAAACTTTATTTCAGAGGCATATGAAGGCAATCCGGCTAGCGGTGAATATGGAATAATCTGCGTAAGCGATTCAGAGGTATTGATTAATCATTCCTCCGGATTCTGTCTATACAATATTATTTCCGGAACCGTAATTAACGAATATGCCATAACTAAAGATGATATAGTTACCTCCGGACAATATCCCAAGGGAATACCGGAAGATGCCGAAATAACCATCAGATCTAATGCGGCTATGATAACTGCGGGTAAAAAAATACTTGTTGATTATATAATAACCTCGATTTCAGATAATATTGAGTCAGAGTATTCAGGACGAATATATATTGATATGTCAGGTAAATTTCCGATGCCGTATTTTGAAACGGGGCTTTTATCAAAGACAGATATAACTATTAACGGACTTGATTTCGGAATAAACCAAGAGTCTTTTAATAATATCTTGAATATGATGACAAAGGACGGCAGCAAAGTTTCTTTTTCGACTCAGACCACATCCGCGGATCAATCGATCAAAAAGACGATTACAGCTGCCGGGATTACCGCAGTAATCAACAGCGGAGTATTTGACGGACGGAAGGAAACTCATGCCGAGTTTAAATTAACCGAAACGGGCTATAACTTAATAATTCCGAGAGGAATAGAATTAGGCGACGGGATTGTCGGCGCGTTGTCTGTGGTTGGCTGTGACTATAAAAAAATATCAGGTCTTCTCCCGGGAGCTAGCGTTAAAATTGATGTCGCTGATTCGAAAAACGATTTGGCATCCGTTATTCGCACAGATAAAGGCTTTACATTGAAATACCGCTCGATTAAATATAACCAGGACGGTACATTTGAAACGCTGTCTATTACAATGGATTTTACTGCGAAAGTATTGACATCAATTTCATTTGGATATGATTCTATCAGCGGAACAGGCAGTATATAATGTCTACAGAATAATGCCGTTTTCGAACGGCATAGGTTTTGGCAGTTTGAAAACCAGCCAAAACCCGCAGTTTATCGCGATTTTTGTTACTAGAAGTTCCTTAAAGAAAGACTAACAGCAAAATCAGGCGGCGATGATTCATCATCGCCGCCTGATTTATAAACTAAAGGAATACGCGGCTTCTTTGAAAAGAAGCCTGGCAAGAAACTTTATTAATTTAATCGCCGTTTTAATAGTTCTTGAACGTAATTTCATGCTCTGGGATGGTGCTTTATGGCTTTTCCCATAGCTTTCGATTTTATATAGTTCAGATATTCCTTAACAGCCGCTCCGTCACGGTTTCCTAAAAGCTCCTGGACATCTCTCGGCTCCGCTCCGTTTTCAAGAAGATGAGTAGCGAACGAGTGGCGAAGTGTATGCGGGCTGATTTGATTGGAGATCCCGGATGCCTCTGCGTAATATTTAAGAAGCTTCCAAAAGCCCTGACGTGTCATACGCTCGCCGTTAAAGTTAATAAATATATAAACACAATCGCTACTTTGTTTTATAAAGCTTTGACGAGAATTCTTTAAATAATCTCCGAGACATTTGGCGGCGATAGGATATAGCTCAAATGAACGCGGCCGTTTCGCCGAGCTGCATATAATGGTTTTCGTTCTGGGGACATAATCTGATATCCGAAGGTCAAGAAGCTCGGTGACACGCATTCCCGTCGCGTACATTACCTCCAGCATAGCTCTGTCACGGATTCCCTTGGGGTCGGTAATATCAGGCTGTGCAAGAAGCTTTTCTACTTCTGTGCGTGATAATATATCAGGCGTTTTGCGTTCAAATCCAGATGCTTTGACATCAGCCGCGCGATTTTCTGTTAATATACCCGCATTTAACATATACTTATAAAAGCCTTTAACAACCGAAAGCCTTCTCGTGACCGAGGCGGCAGACATATTATCAGCCTGGTCCGCAAAATATTCAGCAATATCCTCTTCGGTTATATCATCAGGTTCTGACTTATCTGCTGATACGAAATAAGAAACAAATGTTTCAGCATCGCGGCGGTATGCAGACAGAGTATTATCAGAAGAAACGGGTTTCAGGGATTCTATATAATTTTCAAGAGCTTTGTCGAGGCCATTCATTTACGTCCGCTCCTTTTAGCTTCATCAAATGATAAATAAATTCTCTACGAATATCTTTGCGGCTGCCAGCAGATAACAAACGGCGCCAAATAATATAAATATCGATATATAAACAGAGAGGAATCGCAAATTCACTGTCTGCATAAAGTATTCGGAATTAAACAGGGTTCCGCCAAATATCCTGTCATCTTCAGTTAATTCCTTTTTGTCAGGCGTAAAAAGCCTGAAAGCCACGCATGAAGAAAACGCGAGGAAAACAGCGGACAAAACTGCGCAGAGTACACTGAAGACGCAATCCGATAAATAAAGAGGGAGCAGATTGTTATACATCAGTGCTCCCGTATAAAAACGAACCAAACAGCCTAACCTTATTCCGGAAATCAGCATAGCGACGCCGCCGTAAACCGGAGCGTATACTGTGACGCCCAATATAAGTCCTGCCGTCAGAATTAAAAGCCAGAATCCCGCGGCGGAAATCGCGGAAACAAACGGCTGTGTTCCTCCGAAGATCGTTGCTCCGCAGTCAAGAAAGCTTTCGAAGGAGCTGCCGCCCTTTTCTGTAAGCATAAAGCTTGAGCATATGATCGCGCCGACAAGTGTCGCAAACAGAAAAATCAAATAATATGACAGAACATATTTTTTAAAAATACCGTACCTTCTGTCATATGCGTTCTTGTTATAATGCCTTAGTAAAAGCATATTATTTTCCTCCGCCATAACACGCCGCATTTTGCGGCGTAATTATAAATTTACCGTCCGGCAAGCTGCCTATGGCAAATTATATGAAATCAGAGAAAAAAATATGCTCTCAGATTATTTTGAAAGCTCCTGAGCGCGCTTGGTACAGGCGAGCATAGCGTCACGTATCATGGAAGCAAAACCGGATGCCTCAAAAACATCGAGTGCCGCGCGCGTCGTCCCGCCTGGAGAAGTGACCATCCGGGACAGCTCTGCCGGTGTCTTACCGGATTCGAGAAGCATTTTCGCCGCTCCGGCAAAGACGGCGGCACAAAGCCGCACGGATTCGGCTTTATCAAAGCCCTGGATAACGGCCGCATTGCTCATTGCATCCGCGAGTTCGAAAAGATACGCCGGACTGCTGCTGGTTAGCGATATAACGGCATTCATTTTATCTTCGTCAAGCTCAATTATTTCACCTGCAGAGGAAAAAACCGTACGGGCAAAGCAGTATTGATTGTCGGTCACGTTTTTGCCCCTTGAGAGGGCACAGACTCCGCATCCTACGAGCATGGGAGTGTTTGGCATAACGCGGACGACAGCCGCGTTTTCACCCAATATCCCGGTTAAATATTTAATTGATATTCCTGCGGCAATTGAAATAAAAAGCTTTGTTTGTATTCCGTTATCGCCAAGAGCCGCATGACATTCTGCCAATACCTCCGCGACCTTGTCGGGCTTTACGGAGATAAATATCACATCGCATTTTTTCACAAGCTCTGTTACGGACGATGCCACGGCAAGCTGAGGGTATTTTTCATATTGCAAGGTCAGCTTGTCATACAGCATTATGCCGCCGGATTCTATGTTGTTTTTAAGAATAGATGATATTATTGCGCCGGCCATGTTGCCGACACCGATGAAACCTGTCATTTGATATGCCTTCAATCTGTTGAGTTTTGTTTACATAATACTACAAATTCTACTATTTTTCAAGTGGATTTTACAAAATACGCTATTTTCGTCATTCATCACATAATCATGTAAAATTCGAAAAATGTTGCCAATTCATGAAAACAATATATATTGTATCTGATTAAACTTACATCCACAGCATATTGCCGGGAATGCCAAATGCTGTAAAGCCCCGGGCTTTTTGCGTTTTATTGATATTGACCAAAACGAATAAATCCAAATATTATTTGTGTTTATAGTTATTATTTTCCGTACGTGCTTTTTCTGTCTGTTGCTGATCTCCGGAAGCTTTTGAAAGCTTTTTCATAATAAACTCTTTTAATAACCAGCCGATAACCGCGGTGGCTCCGCAAATTGCGAATATAATGGCTGCGGTCGCGTAATTACCGGAGAGCACGGCGTCTCCGGCCACAGTAGAAGTCAATATCGACGGAATTCTCGCAATAAGAGTGATCGCCAGAAAGCGAGTAAGAGAAAACCCTGTAAACGGAGCGACATAAGTCAGGAGGTCTTTTGGCAGACCGGGAATAAAAAACAGCCAAAACAGTATTTTTTCGCGCCTTTTTATGTCGCCTCCGAATTTTTCGAGCTTAGAAAGCTTTTCTTCTCCAAGCATAGAATAAACGAGCGGCTTACCGAGCTTTTTAAAAAGTAAAAAAATAATTGTTGATCCGGCCGCGACTCCGATTTCCGCGAGGATCAATCCAAATATTGGTCCGAAAGCAACGCCGGCTGCAATTTCAAGTATTTCGCCTGGTATGATAGCAACGACAACCTGAAGGATTTGCATGCCAAGCAGCACAAGAACTCCCTTGAATGAATTTTGGCGAATGTATTCCGCTACCAATTCAGGATTTTCGGAATAAGTTTTTAAATACGGATAAATACAAATACAAACGGCGACGCATATACCGATGAACAGTATAAGCGCCGCTATGTTGATAATCAGAGCTGTTTTGCGCGGAACATTTAAAGTTTTGGGAGAAGAGTCAGTTGTTTTATTTTTCATATATTGTACGGTTATACCGTAATGTTTACCGGTAAGTCGCTTTGCCGGGAAGCGAAAAACGCAAGTATATCAGAACAGAGTTTTGTCTGTAAGCACGGCGAAAACCACGAAACGATAATCATGCATGTTGACCATACATGTGCTGAGCGTTATTATCTTGTCTGTCGGCTTAAGAACGATATCGGTCTTAAATTTGCTTTGGGATTGTATTTCTTCTGCGAATTTTAAAAACTGATCATCGGATTCGAAATCCGTTCTGTAATAGTTATATGTTGCCTGAAGCTCCGCGGCGCAGAACACACGATAATGGAAAATACCCTCGTTTGTCGTTATTTCAACAGTGCCGCTATCAAATATATTTTCATATTTGAATTGATGAAGATTGCCGAACATCGATCCGTCATCCATACGGTGAGCGTAAATGACCGTATTGCGGTTTTTGGTTAATTTTCTTGAATTTCTGTAGTCCACAAATACCGCGCCGCAGGGTTGGTCGTCACCGTAGAAATTTTTCTCGAGATAGTCGCTGTTGTTATTTGTCTGAACAAGAGGATATGAAATTTTAGCAACCGGAATGTATATATACCCGTACGTGTCGGGGTTGATCTGTTTTAATTGATTAATTTTAAACAGCGTCAGCTCCGTGGATATATCGGCTTGCTGGTTTGAATCGTTCGGGGTGGGAGGTTCGGCTCCGCCCAAAGCATCATGAGCAGGCAGAGAAACAATATTCTCCGGTGATTTTACGAGATAGTGATTCGTAAACCTTCCGTTCCCGTTGAACATATCGGAAATATTATTATAAATACGCCGCCCGTCTATATAAGAAAATATACGGCTTACCAGATTGTATGAAGAATACAAGAAAACGCCTGCGCATATGGCGAGAATGAGGTATCTGGCAATATCGAACGAACTGCCGGATTTTTTATTTGCATCCTTCGGAACGGCTGAGGTTATAACAAGCTCATTAAATGAATCGTCAAAATTTTTCTTAATCAGTTCCGGCGATGCCGCTGTTTCTCTTTTGCCTTTATTAATTCTGCCATGACAAAAATCCGAGGCGGAAGGCTGGCACGCTTCGGATTTCCGGTTATCACAGAAGGAATTCAGGCTGGAGATGCTTCTTTTCGGAATTTTTTTATTCATGGCAATAACTTCTTTGCAAGAAAATAAATTCTGAAAGTGCTGTTTTAAGGTCAAATCTGTTAAAACGCTTATTTATATGGTATTGTCATTGAAATGAAATATCGCGCTTTCTTAAATTATATATCCCCTATAAACAAAATTCAACAGTACAGGATGATAGTTTCTAAAAAATTTCGATACAGTTCATATTACTGCCCGATTAAATATATACAGATTCTATACAAATGAAAATGTAACCGTACAAATACAATGATGAAGGATTATTGTTATTGAAATGGCAATTAAATAAGCCTTATTTTATAGAGAGAAAAGCCCATATGCCAGAGTCTTTTCTCTTTAAGCGGCAGTTATTTAATTGCCGCGTTAATAATAAACCAATTGGGAAAGCTATTTCGCAGGTTTCGGATTGTTTTACGGCTTATACGTGTTTTATAACATTGTTTTTTATGACATTGCGATTGTGCAAATATCCCTTACTCCGTTGCAGACATATGTCGGCGTGTAAGGGTATGATGATAGATCCTCCGCGGCGGTGACGCCCGAAAGCACGAGTATTGTATCAAGCTCTGTTTGCACACCTGCTATTATATCGGTATCCATGCGGTCGCCGATGATCACCGATTCCTCTCTGTGGCATCCAAGCTTGCGCATGGCGTGGCGCATTATAAGCGGATTCGGTTTTCCAATAAAATATGCTGCTTTTCCCGTCGCCAGCTCTATCGGAGATATAAGCGCACGGCAGGCGGGTATTATTCCTTCGTTTGACGGCCCTGTGAGGTCGGTATTCGTACCGATCAGCTTTGCTCCGTTTCTGACGAGCTTGACAGCGTGTGCAATTTTTTCGTAATTATACGTATGTGATTCTCCGACAATGACATAGTCGGGGTTATAATCGTTCATACTTATTCCCGCTTCGTAAAGAGCGTAAACGAGTCCGGGCTCTCCGATTACATACGCGCTGCCTCCCGGGCATTGCGAAGAGAGAAACGATGCGGTCGCAAGCGCCGACGTATAAAAATGTATGGGTTCAATATCAAGACCCAGGCGCTGCATTTTACGCGAAAGTTCAACCGGTGCCCGTTCGCTGCTGTTAGTCAAAAATAAAAAAGATTTATTTTCCCGTCTTAACCATGAGACAAATTCCGTAACTCCGTCGAGAAGTCTGTCGCCGTGATATATTACACCGTCCATGTCGCATATAAAGCCGATTTTTTTATCAATCAGCTCCTTAAACTGTTCTCTTGTTATATTATTCATACAAAAATATTGCCTTTCAGACACAACATGTGTTTTTCATACATTCTGTTTTATAATTTTAACATATAAAGCTATGGAATTCAATAAAAATATTTAAGGGTTGTCTATTTAAAAAAAGCCGGTCTTATGCTATAATAACTCATGGAGCGTGTGCGGCTCCCAAACTGAGGCGCTATCGCGCCTTTTTTGAAGCCGGAATTTTGTTTTCGCTGTCCGTCCGGAGAGCGAGCTCGCCTTATCAATACTGCGGAGGAAAAATAAACGCAATTATGATTAAAGATAGCGATCGCATAAAAGTGGAATTTTCGCATCTTACGGATTTCAGAGACATAACGGCCGAAGAATGGAATATGCTTTACGCTCTTGCTTCGGATATATATGAGCATCCTGCTGATTATGCCGGCGTTTGCTCCGGAAAGCTTCTGGGCACGCTGTTTTACGAGCCGAGCACCAGGACACAGCTTTCGTTTCAAGCGGCGATGATTCGCCTTGGCGGAAATGTCATTGGCTTTTCCGATCCCGCGCGTTCATCGGTTTCGAAGGGCGAATCCTTAGTTGATACGATCAGGATAATTTCTGGATATTGCGATTTACTGGCAATGCGTACGGCGGTCGAAGGCAGCGCGCTTGCCGCTTCGTATTATTCATCTGTTCCGGTTATCAATGCCGGAGACGGCGGACATCTTCACCCCACCCAGACATTGACGGATTTGTTCACCATCACCAGATTGAAAGGTACTCTTACAGGACTTTGCATAGGTATCTGCGGTGATTTGCTCAACGGGCGTACGGTCCATTCACTTGCCGGTGCTCTTTCGAGATATCATGGCAATACGATCTATTTAATTTCAACCGGTGAGCTTAAAATACCGATGTGGTGTCAAAAGCTGTTGATTTCCAGCGGCAACCGCATAATCGAAACGCAGAGCCTTGAGGAATGCATTCCGCGGCTTGATGTTTTATATATGACTCGTATCCAAAAAGAGAGATTCAATTCTGAATCCGAATATATCGCTCAGTCAAAGGTATACCGGCTTGACGAGGACAAGCTTTATTTTGCCAAGAAGGATCTATTAATTATGCATCCGCTTCCCAAGGTGGATGAAATTGTCCCCGCCGTTGACGACGATCCCCGAGCCGGTTATTTCGATCAGGCGCGATTCGGCATGTACGTCAGGATGGCTCTTATCATCTCACTGTGTGAAAAGCCCTTTGTTAAAAAGCCAAGCCCTCGCGCTTTCACCGGAACCCGAAAATGCACGAATCCTAAATGCGTCACCGCGTTTGAACATTATCTGCAGCCTTTTATGCGCCGTGACGGAGATGAAATCAGATGTGTATACTGCGATAAAAAAATATGATGTATTAAAAAGGAGAGCTTATGTTATGAAACATATAATCGCTGCCGCCGTGTCTATGCTGCTTTTATTCGCTTTTTTTGTTGATACAGCGATCGCCGGGCAAAACGTCAGCTCTCTGTTTGTGGCAGGGGATTCTATTTCGACCGGCTATAATCTTGAAAATTATTTTTCAAAAGGCAGAGAGTTTACCTATAATTATGCAAACAGGCTGAAGACTGAATATTCCTGTCCGCTTGTCAACCGCGCGATAGACGGTCAGAAGGCTTCTCAGCTTTCGGATGATTTTCTTAACGGCGAATACGATAATGATATATCCGGTTGCGGTGTGTTTATCATGTCAATCGGCGCCAACGATTATCTCGGTGCTCTTCAGGTATTCCTTTCGGCATCCGGTTCCTCAATTGATTTTTCACGCCTTGCAGACCGTGAATATCTGAATTCACTTGCTGAAGTTTTTGCGTCACCATTGCTTGCGGCGGCTTTTTCCGGGCTGGATGAATCGGTATATGACAACATTATAAATATCATATCGCGTATAAAAAATATCAATCCCGACGCTCTTGTGATTGTACACACGATATATAATCCCTTTGACGGAATTGATGGCATGGACTTACTTGCGCAGCTTATGAACGGATATCTTGATCTTGTGAATGGTCGTATCCGTGACGGAGCGCAGGAAAACGGATATACATATATTGATGTCTGCGCGGCTTTTGCGGGAAAAGCGTCGCAGTATATAATACGCGGTGATATTCACCCGACATTATCCGGTCATGAGCTCATCGCCTCATTATGTAAAGAAAAAATTGATGATTATTGCTCTGAATCAGTTGATTCTTCCAATGATGCCGGAAATATTCCACCTGCCCAGACTCAGACCACAGACATTGAAACGGAAGAAAACACCGCCGATGATTATGTGACTCAAACCGATATGGGCGATATTAACGACCCGGGAGCGGATCAGGATGAAATAAAGGATAATAAAATAACAAAAATATTTATTTCAATATGCGCGGTCATAGCTCTTGCTGCGGTTGCATCAGCTGTTATATTGCATAAAAAAGGCAAAAAACGATGAAATTTAAATTGAAAATAGGTCCAAGCTCTGAAAGCGATATAATTCTGCCGCGTAAAATCGCGGAGCTTCTTCCGGGTACGGATATTGTCGAATCTAAGCTTATAATATATTTATACGCCGCTTGTTCAGACGGTCTATCGCAGTTTGATGCTGCTTCTTTATCCGGAAAGCTTCCGGAGGAATTTGAAAAAGATGAAATTGCGCGCGCTCTCAGCTTTTGGCGCGGCGCCGGAGTTATAGAGATCGCTGGGAAAAAAGCGCCAAAAATTGCTGATATGCTTCCCGTGGAAACGGATAAAACCAAGATAACAGTTACTTCCGGCTTGCAGACGCGCGCTCCGCTTTTTGATCCCGAGAAAAAACCTTGTTATACCTCAGAGGAACTGTCAGCGGCGATCGATAATAAAAAAGAATTTAAACAGCTGCTGGCATTTACAGAAACTCGTGTTAAAAAGCCGCTTAATACCACCGAGCTTTCCATACTGTATTCGTTTTACGATTATCTGGCTCTTCCCACGGATGTTATAATGCTTGCCACCGAGCATTGTGTTGCTGAAGGAAAGAAATCGCTCAGATATATCGAAAAGCTGCTTATTGCGTTTTGTGAAAACGGAATCAATACATACGACGCCGCTGAAGCTTATATACAGCGGTATGTTAAATACAAGAGCTTTGAAGGAAAGCTGCGTGCTATGTGCGGTATCGGCGAACGTGAGCTTACCAAAAATGAAAAGACCGCCGTCGGCGAATGGTCACAGGATAAATTCTATACTGACGAGCTTATTAAATGCGCTTATGAAATAACGGTCAACGCTATAAACAAACCTTCCATATCATATATGAAAAAGGTCATGGATCGCTGGCGCGCCGACGGAATCGACACGCCGGAAAAGGTTGCCGAAGAATATTCTAAATCGAAATCAGCTGCTTCGTCATGTGATCGTAGCTTTGATACAGGCGATTTCTTTCAGGCGGCTGTTGAAAAGGCCAGACGTGCCTGATTATAAGAAACGCAGCTTCTTCGAAAAGCCTATGTCAAGAAACTCAATTAAATATAAGCGAATTAAATACAGCGAGACCCATTATTGAAGTTTTTGCAGAGCTTTTTAAAAAGCAACCGTATCTCCGCCTCCTCTCTTAGAAATAATGTAAAGGTGTAAAAGCCATGAGCTACAGCAGAGAAACAATCATCCGCGTTACCGATATGTTTAAAACAAAGCCGGCAAACGCGCGCGCCATGGCGCAGAAGCGTCGGGAAGAAGTAAGCAGTCTTTTCCCCGAGATTAAAAATATTGATATGAAGCTTGAAAAGACGGGATCGAAAATATTCGCGGCCATTTCGGCCGGCGGTTCGGATATGAACGCAAAGCTTGAGGAACTTAAGAAAGAAAACCTGATGCTGCAGGCTGAGAAGGGCGATATTCTTGCTTCTCACGGCTTTCCGAGGGATTATACTCATGTAAAATACGAATGCAATTTATGTTCTGACACGGGATATGTCGGCATAGATATGTGTTCGTGTATGAAAAAAGCTTTAAACGAGGACAGCTTTTTATCGAGTGGTCTCGGCAGACTGGCTCAGACGCAGGATTTTACTAATTTTGCGTTTTCCCGCTTCACAAAAACGCCTAAAGCAGGCAAACAAGCCTCCGAATATGACATAATGCTGACTAATTACAATTCATGTCTCGCATATGCCGATTCCTTTGGAAATGAAAGCGGCTCTCTATTATTTATCGGAGGAACAGGGCTGGGAAAAACTCATCTGTCCGGCGCAATAGGGAAAGCTGTGATAAAAAAAGGCTATCACACCGTTTACGAAAGCGCACCGAACATACTTCTTGCTTTCGAACGAGAAAGGTTCGGTAAAAGTCAGGATATTGACACAGGCAAATATTTTACCTGTGATCTGCTGATAATAGACGACCTCGGAACAGAATTTGCTAACCGCGTGGCTTTATCTGATATATACAATATTATCAATTCCCGTCTGGTTGACGGCCGTCCGATGATAATAAGCACTAATTTAAATTATGTGCAGCTTGAAAAGCAGTATGAACCACGTATGATTTCCAGATTGTTCGGAGAATTCAAGGTGCTTTTATTTGAAGGAGTGGATTACCGCCGGGCAAAGGTCTGACAGTTTTATAAAAGAAAAAGCCCGCGGCTTTATGGGCTGGGGCTTTTTCTTATGCCATGTCTTTGAGCTTTGTTTGCTTAACCGAAGTAAGGTTCCGGGTCGACTTCGACTCCGTTTAGCAGTACTGAAAAGTGGAGATGGGGCAATTCCGCGCATTCAATAAGAGCGCTTTCGCCGACTCCGGCGATTATTTGTCCTGTGCTCACACGCACTCCCTCTCCTATTTCCTGCGGGAAAACGTCGGATAGATTCTGATAAACCGATTTCAGTCCGTTTTCATGATTAATTGTGATTGTATATCCCATCAGGGGATCTTCGGTAATGCTTTCTACAAATCCGTCTGAAAAGCATTTAACGCCGTCACCGACGGAGCAGGGGATGTCCACACCGTTGTGAACTCTGTAATCATTCATTGTGGTGGAAAATACGAGCGTATCGCCTGAAAAAGCTTTGGAAACCGTACCGTTTATCGGTTTTGCGTAGGTTCTTACATAGGGCGGGTCAACCGATACCGGCTTGTCCTGGGTATTGTTATTTTCTCCGGCCGGATTTGTTTCAACAGGATTATCTACCGGGTTTTCGTTGTTATTGCCTGTCTGGGCCGCCGGAGCATCGTTTGTCTGAGGATTGTCTACCGGAGATTGGGTTTGCGGAGGGTTTACGGCTGAAATCGGGGGAGTGTTACCGGGATTGGAAATATCGAACATGTTTTTTATCGCCGAATAAGTGGCGATACATATGACGGCGAGAATACACAGCGCAAGGGCTATGTATAAGCCCCCGCCCTGAGCCACGCCGCGTTTCTTAGACGGCTTTTTGTTTTTATTGTCCTGCATCGGAAAATCTCCTCTTCTTTTTTTCGTCATGCTTAGTTTATCCCATGTAATGCGTTTTATTCAAAAAGATTGCGAATTTCATTGACGAGATATTGTGCTTCTTTAATCGTGTTGGAAATGCCGACACTTATTCTGACTGCACCGTTCGAAGACGTCTTTATGGCCGTATGCGCTTTCGGCGCGCAGTGCATGCCGCCCCTGACACAGATTCCTCTGCTGTTCAACATATCACAGGCAATTTCGCATGACATTTTTGTATTGAACAAAATTATGCTTCCGCCGCAATCCGGCGAATACAATCGAATGGATTTCATTTCACTCAGCTGATCATAGATAAAATGTGTCAGATCTGCTTCATGCTTTCTTATGCTGTCGGTTCCTGTACGATTTATTAATTCAATACCTTTACCGAGAGCTATTATTGCAGGAACCCCGGGAGTGCCCGCTTCAAACCGCTCCGGCGGTTCCTGAGGCATCGTATGGAGCTGCGGATTGACTCCGCTTCCGCCGAACATGGTTGAATCAGGCATTATACGCGATGTGTCAGACAAGATCATCGCTCCGCACCCCATGATTCCCAGCAGTCCTTTATGTCCCGGAACGCAGAGTATGTCTGCTCCCGAATCAGGCAGAGAAAATGGAAAATGCCCGGCTGCCTGCGAACCGTCTAATATAAAGGGTATATCAAGCCGTTTTGCAATTTCGCCGATCTCGCAATAAGGCGATGTTTCACCGGTTGTGTTTGTGCATGCGGAAAGGCATATCATTCCGGTCTGTTTATCGGCAAGCGACATAAGCTGAGAAATTACGGCATCTCTGTTTGAAAATGGAGCGCTTATGAATTTGATATCAATATTATATCCATCTTTTAACGCGTAAAGCGGTCTTAAGATAGAATTATGCTCCCAAACAGAGGTTATTACGTTAAATCCCCATCCTTTGACCGCGGCGATTGCCGAAGCGGAGCCAAGTATGGCTTCATTAAGCGCGCTGGTTGCATTATACGTGAATGCTGCATTTTCCGGCGAATTAACTCCAAAAAACAAACAAAGATCTTTGCGTATATTATATATTGCTTCGGATGTATTTATCGCGGGATCATGGCCGCTGCGCCCCGGGTTTCCAAACGGTCCACGCAGAAATAATTCCACTGCTTTCGTCACTTCCGCGGAGACCGGGTATGAGGTCGCAGCATTATCAAAATATATGGGTTTCATTATTTCACCCCTGAAAGCTTGACGCCGCCCTCGCTTAATATCCGTATTATTTCGTCACGGGACGATGCTGTTACATAAATTCCATAACCGCACGAATGCTCCGGCGAGCGAACGACGCGGCATTTAATGCCTTTTAAATTGAGTAAGGTATTGGCTTTGTGCGCATATGTCACAGAGTTCATTCCTATATAGAAAGTATCCAAATTATAATTCATTCCTTTCAGCGCTGTATATCGGAATAATACGCGTAATATTATTTTATTGCCTTTCAGTTATTGAAAACTTCGTAATGTTCGCACATGCTTCCGAAGACGTTTTGCGCGTTTTACTATAATATATGATATGCCCGTTGAACTGAAACTGATTATTCTCAAGGAGACAGAATTTTGACAGAACAAAAGCGACCATCGAATAGGAATATAGGATTTATTTTGCTTGTCGCGGTGACATGCGTTGCGCTTATGGCGGCGTTTGAGATTATCTGGAAGCCGTCTTATATAATTAAAGCTGGTGTTAAGATCGTGTTGCTTTTGATTATACCTCTGGTTGTGACATTTTCTTTCCGCTGCTGTTCCGGCGTTAATAAAGTTGCCATCGGCTTTATGAGAGCATTGAAACCGGGAATTAAAACTGGTATAATAGCAGTAACAATAGGAGCCGCGGTTTATGCTTTTATCATAATAGCTTATCTGCTCCTTAGAAACATAATTGATCTCTCCCGCGTGACCGACGCGCTGGCAAACGGTGTCGGAGTTGGCAAAGATAATTTCCTGTATGTATCGCTGTATATTGCCTTTGTGAATTCATTGATCGAAGAGGTTTTTTTTAGGGCATTTTGCTTTTTTGGCTTAAAGACATTGATTCCGAGGAGAAAAGCATATCTTTTTTCATCTGTATTATTTTCCGTATATCATGTATCGATGCTGATCGGATGGTTTTCTATTCCTATTTTTGCGGCGGTGCTCATTGCGTTGGTGGCGGCCGGAGTTATTTTTATCGGAATCGACGAAGCATTCAACAGTGTGTTTGCCTCTTGGGCGACGCATTGCTTTTCCAATTTAGCTGTTAATACTATCGGATTGGTGCTTCTTAAAATAATATAAATTCAAAAGGAGTCGTATGCCATATGACAAATGAAAAAAATTTATATATCGTATTTTCGCACACATCCACAAGAATCGGCGGAATAATCAGATTAATGACAGGAAATTTTTATAACCATGCATCGCTTGCTCTTGATCCGTCGCTGGAAAAGCTTTATTCATGCGCGAGATACCGTAAAAACGTGCCTCTTGCCGGCGGCTTTGTAGTTGAAACGCCAAAAAGATATATGTGCGACCACGCTTACATTCCGATAAAAATATGCTGTCTGTCCGTTTCTAACGAGAGATATGAAAAAATTAAATCCGAGATTTCCGTGGCAGCGGAAAATCCCGGATATATAATATACAACACTTATGACGCGCTTGCCTGTATCTGCGGATTCAGATACAGGATAAATCACGCCTATACCTGTATCAGTTTTGTCGCCGCCATGCTCGACCTTGAAGAAATAGCTATGATACCACAGCTTGAAGAGTTACTTTCCAATTATGTTATATACGAAGGGATGCTCGGGGATTACACAGATATCAGGCAAGGCATTAAAGATGACAGGTTTTTCATTCCAACCGGCTTTGCGTCTGCGTGCAGCGAGACGTTTTCGCATTTTAAAAATCTTGAGCGTCGCCGCCACGGCTTTACTGACGCATAAAGACTGAATAATCGCCTCTTTCTTCACCGAAAAATTCCTCTTTGAGGGATTTTTCTTTTTTATTGTTGATCTGAAAGCGCGATTTACCCGGCAGGAAGCTTAAAGACATTACTCCGTATCTGAGAGCGTCCGGAGCATGAGTAAATTCGTGCGGAGTTCTCGACGCGTCTTCGGCTTCGTACTTGTCGAAGGTGAGCTTCGGTAGCGTCCTAATCAGATTTGTACAGCAGGAAAAGATCGCAAAACGCGTTTTAATATTATCATTGCTGATATTGCCGTCATTGCTATACTCAATTTCGGTGTGCAGAAATTCGCGCAGCCTTCGCCATCCGGCGATTCTTGCATTATCTGCCGCAGTCAGCTTTGATAGCCCTGACGCGCGCATTACGTCAAAGCCGCTCATTCCGCTTTCCTGCCTCCTTCCGGCAAGATCAGGGCTCGCGCATATGTATCGCACTATATCGTTTTTCTGCGCTTCCGCGATCCGTTTTGCCGCTTCCGAAAGAATCAGATCCGGCTCGTATAGCTCACGGTATACATAAAGTTTACCGAGATCAGGCGGATAACACAGCCAAAGGCAGGCCGTCATATCAAGTCCGTAATCCAGGCATGCGAATCTAAGCCAGTCAGAGGGGATAACGAATGGTTCGCAAACATGTAAATCGCGTGTGAATTCCGGAAAATATTGCCCCTCGAATGCGTCCCAGTCACCGTCGAGCATGGCTCTTCTGCGGATAGGAGGGAGACTTTTCAAGTTCCGGATATAATCAGGATTATGCTTCATTATAAATTCATTATCGTAAACAGTGGATCTTATAAAAACATAATCCTCCGCGGATTCGCCTTCGTGAAAATCCTTGTCGATAAACAGACGCTTGAACCATGCGTGACCTACTCCGCCCGGATTGCAGGTAAAGTACATACGCGGACAGAATTCCGCCTTCATCATACCCGATACGCGGCAGCATTCCGTCATAGCCATATATTGTTCTTCGGTGAATTGTGTCGCTTCCTCCATGCCTATGCAGTCATATGACTGCCCCTGATATTGGAGCGCATCAAATTTATCCGCGAGATAACCTAATTTAATACGGCTTGTGTTTGGGAAGATGAATTCCTTTGTGCTGTCACGGTATTTAGCGATGCCGTACAGTATCTTTCTCATCGGGTTAATATGATTTTCGCGCAGCTCCGGGAAGTTACGTCGTAAAAGCAGGATTTGTATACCGCTGAGATTCAAAGCAAGCAAAATAAGCTTTGTCCTCATCGCATAGCTTTTTCCTCCGCCTCTTGCACCTCCATAAGCTATCCTTCGCGCGTCAGCTGTGAAGAATTTTTCCTGAGGAGGGAAGGGACGGAGTGATTTTATATATTTATCTGTTCTTTTCAAATTATAATACCGTTCCTTTGTTGATTTACAGCATACTGATGTTTATATCTTCTAATATAAAATTAAAGCTAAATTTCATTTTAAGCGTTCTATTGGTTTTGCATAATCTGTATTTTTACGGCGGTTACTCCGCTTACAGCGGCTTAAATTTACGAAATATATAATATTTTATGATAATTTTGGATAACCTAAGATCGCTCTTGACATATATGTAACGTTGATGTATAATAAAAGCATAAACAGGGGTGCGAAAGCTGAGATGGATATATTTTATATCCGAACCCTATAACCTGATATGGATAATGCCGGCGTAGGGAGTTTATTATGTGTTTGCTTCTTCATGCACGGGTTTCCGTGCTTTTTTTGCGCGGATCCCGTATTTGAAAAGTCTTCCGGACCTATCGCAGAGCTGTCGCATATCACGCGCTTTGCGCAGAAAGGAAGAAAAAATGCAGACCGCAAAATATTCAAAGACAAGAACGCTTGTCGAATGCTCAATTCTCATCGCCGCCGCGACCGTGCTGAGTTTTATTAAAATTTATGAAGCTCCGCTCGGAGGGTCCGTAACGCTTTTCTCTATGGTTCCGATCATCGTGATTTCATTCAGACACGGTGTCAAATGGGGGCTTGCGAGTGGCTTCGTATATTCCGTGATACAGGCTCTTCTCGGAATTTCCGTGCTCGCATATGTGCCTACCGCAGTCGGAATAGTTATATCGACACTGCTTGATTATACTATCGCTTTTACCGTAATCGGTCTCGCGGGCATATTTAAAAATATAAAATTAACAACCTCGGAATCGGCAAACAGCTATATAGGAGCAATGCTGGGCGCGTTTTCGGTATGTGTCCTGCGTTTTATAAGCTCATATTTATCCGGGGTGGTCGTATGGTATGAAATAACCAAAAACGGCGACTGGAACGAATATGTTCATACCGTAGGCGCATGGCTTTATTCATTTGTATATAATATCACCTATCTCGGACCGGAGACGGTGCTTGTTCTGATCGCAATGGCTGTTATTGTCCGTGCCGGATTTATTAAACAGCGCGAAAAAATTAAATCATACACTTTTTAAAGCGCATATATTAAAAACGGTTTACTTTCACGGCATTTATTAACATGGCAATTAAATAAATCTTGTTTTATAGCGGTAATTATTCAATTTTCGAGAAAACAAATAATTGCGTCAATATATGGTTAATCCTGAAATTACAATGCAATAAGCGGTGCTTTCGGTATATGACAATCCGATGCGCCGCTTATTTAATGCCCGCTGAACAATCATAAAACACATACGACAGTAGGTGGCAATCAATGGATACTATACCGTTCGAAAATGGCATTATTGAGTAGATATTATTTACCCCATTTTTCGAATAAACACAGTGATTCGTCGTCGCTTTCTTCGTCTGATGATGCGGCAGCTTTCGACCAGCGCGGAAAATTTATTTCAAGAAAGAGTTTTGCGCCGGAAAATGAATCTTTATTAAAAAGCCTTTCTTCGGCATAAGATTCAATCAGGAGCAGAGATCTTTTTACAAGCTGCATACATTTCGGATTATTTATATTAGTTATTTCCTCCGTTCCGGAAAGCCCTATTGCACAACAATATCCTGTGACCGTATAAGGCAGCTTATCGGACATATCTTGTATAATTGCGCCGTTTTTATCACGAACCGGCACGATTCTGCTTTTGAAATATGCCTCAGAAAGCTTTTTCAGCTTTTTATAATTATTTTGCTCATTTCCATTGTCCATTAATATTGAAAATCCTTTGTCATTAATTCTTTCATCAGAAATTTAATCTGAAAATTTAACAATCATTATTAAAATCGAAAAGCCCATATACCGGAGACTTTTCTCATAAAAAAACATTAATTATTAAATACTACATACGACAAATGACATACAATGACGATTACGGGTTTGTTAGCTGAGTTTAATGATAAATTAAATTATAACTCTTTTCATATAATTTCATGTTGAAAATATTATAATAATCGGTATAATAAAGTGTATAGACAATTTCAATTCAAAAATTATTGCGAAAATTTTATTCAAAGGACAACAAATGGGATTCACGGAGCTTTTTCTGATTGCCGTCGGGTTATCAATGGACGCCTTTGCGGTATGTATCTGCAAGGGACTAAATATGAAAGAAGTAAATTATCGCAGCGCTCTTTTAATGGCTGTTTTTTTTGGCGGATTTCAGGCGCTCATGCCGCTGATAGGATGGCTGACAGGCTCGAGGTTTCAGCGCTATATAACCGATTATGATCACTGGATAGCTTTTTTGCTTTTGGGCATTATCGGAGGTAAAATGATTTTGGATGCCCTGAAGCCTGACAGCGGTAAAGATAACATAAATAAATCCGATTGTAAAACCGAAATGGAAAATAGCAATGGTATAATAACAATAAAAGAGCTTTTTGCTCTCGCTGTGGCAACAAGCATTGACGCTCTTGCAGTCGGTATTACCTTCGCGCTGCTTCCCGATATAAATATATGGGTTTCAATAACAACAATAGGAGTGACAACATTTGTTCTTTCCGCACTCGGAGTTGTGGCGGGAAACAGGATCGGTAATAAATATGAAAAGAAAGCAGAGCTTGCGGGAGGCATAATTCTTGTATTGATCGGGTTGAAAATTCTTTTAGAGCATCTTATCTTTTATTAAAAATTCATATTCCAGAGACTATTCACATAAAAAGCGTGAGTATTTGATTGCGCGTCACTGTTTAACGAAATCGCGGTATTGAATTTACTTTGCATTTGTGATAAAATAATACTTAATAGTTTTTTGAAAGGCACGGATTAACAATGTCGCAACAGCTTGATAAAATTTACGATCCCAAAAGCTTTGAAGAGCGCCTTTATAATACATGGGAGAAAAAAGGTTATTTCACACCCGATGACGACCATTCAAAGACGCCCTTTTGTATAGTAATACCGCCGCCAAACGTCACTGGCCAGCTTCATATGGGGCATGCTCTTGACAATACTCTTCAGGATATTATCATCCGTACAAAGAGGATGCAGGGATATAATGCACTATGGATTCCCGGCACGGATCACGCCGGCATAGCTACTCAAATAAAGGTTGAGGAAAGCCTTCGCAAAAACGAAGGTATTTCCAGATATGATCTTGGCAGAGCAGAGTTTGTTAAACGCGTTTGGAAATGGAAGGAGCTTTATGGAAACAGGATAATTGAGCAACTTAAAAAGCTTGGATCTTCCTGCGACTGGACAAGGCTCAGATTCACGATGGACGATAATCTTTCAGAGGCTGTCAAAAAAACTTTCGTTTCACTGTATGAACGCGGACTGATATACAGAGGCTACAGGATAATCAACTGGTGTCCGAAATGCGCGACCGCGCTTTCCGACACTGAGGTTGATTATAAGGAGCTTCCCGGGCATTTCTGGCATATCAGGTATCCTTTTGAGGATGGAAGCGGTTATGTGGTCATTGCCACGACACGTCCCGAGACAATGCTCGGAGATACTGCCGTCGCGGTTCATCCGGATGACGAAAGATATAAATCAATAGTAGGGAAGAACCTTATTTTACCGCTTGTCGGGCGCAAAATACCTGTTATCGCCGATGAATATGTCGATAAGGACTTCGGAACCGGCTGTGTCAAGATCACGCCGTGTCATGATCCCAACGATTTTGAGGTTGGTATACGTCATAATCTCGAAATGATCGTCATGCTGGACGGAAACGCAAGGATTAATAATAATGGCGGTAAATATGAGGGAATGGACAGATACGAAGCAAGAAAAGCGATTGTTCAGGATCTCGAAGCGGCCGGACTTCTTGTCAAGGTCGAAGAGCATTCACACAATGTCGCTCATTGCTATCGCTGCGGAACCGTTGTGGAGCCGATATCAAGCCGCCAATGGTTTGTAAAAATGAAGCCGCTTGCCGAGCCGGCAATACAGGTCGTCAAAGATAACAAGCTTGAATTCATTCCGGATCGCTTTTCAAAGATTTACCTTAACTGGATGGAAAACATTCACGACTGGTGCATTTCGCGCCAGCTCTGGTGGGGTCACCGCATTCCGGCGTTTTACTGTGACGACTGCGGCGAAATGAGCGTCTCCCGCGATGATCTCAAGATCTGTCCGAAATGCGGAAGCAAAAACATTCATCAGGACGAGGATGTGCTTGACACCTGGTTTTCCTCTGCGTTGTGGCCGTTTTCCACGCTCGGTTGGCCGAACAAAACCAAAGATCTCGAATATTTCTATCCGACGAGCGTTCTTGTAACCGGCTATGATATAATAACCTTCTGGGTAAGCAAGATGATCTTCTCCGGACTGGACGCGATGAACGAAATACCGTTCAGATATGTCTGCGTCCATGGTTTGGTTAGAGATTCACAGGGCAGAAAGATGTCAAAGTCACTCGGCAACGGTATCGATCCGCTTGAAGTTATCGACAAATATGGCGCAGATGCGCTGCGTTTTACGCTTGCTACCGGTAATTCACCCGGAAACGATATGCGATTCAACCCCGAAAGAGTTGAGGCGGCACGTAATTTTGCAAACAAGATATGGAACGCCGCGAGATTCATTCTTATGAACCTTGATATTGAAGAAGTCGTTTCGCCGCTTTCTGCTTCATTAGAGATAGGGCTTGCACAGGAGGATAAATGGCTTCTTCATAAATTCAACGCGCTTATTGCCGATGTCACAGAAAATATCGATAAATACGAGCTTGGAATTGCGCTTTCAAAGCTGTATGATTTTTTCTGGGATGTGTTCTGCGACTGGTATATAGAGCTTGTGAAGCCCAGGCTTTCAGATAAAGATTGTCCGAGCAACAAAGCCGCTCAGAATACGATTACCTATGTATTCACCGAAGCTCTCAAGCTGCTGCATCCGTTTATGCCGTTCATCACCGAAGAAATTTATCTCACGCTTCCGCATGGCAGCGAAAGCATAATGATTTCACAGTGGCCGAAGGTAGATCCGGATTATGACTTTGCCGTGGACGCGGATAACACTCAAAAGGCGATTGAGCTTATCCGGCTGATACGCAACCGTCGCGCGGAAATGAATGTACCGCCATCCAAAAAGGCTCACATATTCATCAAAACCGACGAAAAGGCCGCTTTTTCAGGCAGCGAGCAATACTTTTCAAGGCTTGCCGGAGCGTCCGGAGTGACTTTTGTCGATGAATTCGACGCCGAAAACAGCGTGGCTGTTGTCTCCGACAGCGCGGTATGCTATATTCCGCTTTCCGAAATGATTGATTTCGACAAGGAGAGGGAACGCATTGCAAAGGAAAACGAGCGGCTCAATTCAGAAATCGAAAGAATAAATAAAAAGCTGTCAAACGCCGAATTTGTTTCAAAGGCTCCTGAGCGAGTTATAAACGCGGAGCGCGATAAGCTTGCCGGCTATATCAACGCGCTTGAAAACCTGCGTGAAGCCGCAAAGAAGATCGAAATATAATTTTTTAAGCAATTTTTCGCGGAATCATTATAACATTAAACCATGATTTTGATATTCAGTCGGATATTGAATCATGGTTTTATTGTAGTGTAACAATATCGGATATACTTATGTTCACTGTATTTATTTGCATTTTTGTGAGACACTATTTATGCGCTAATATTTATAATCATTGAATGCAACAGAAAAGATTAGCTGTGATTTAGAAATCTCTCCCTATAGTATTGACAATTATATATAAATATGATATAAATATTATGTAATATTGTATTTTAATTAATATGTGGTTTAATGTTATTATGAAGATCAAAAGCGGGTATATTTTTAGAAATATTGCCGATCAGCCTATGGTGATCCCGGTATCTGACAGAATTGCCGATTTCAACGGAATAATATCCCTTAATGAAGCCGGCGCTTTTCTCTGGCGGCTTCTTGAGCCCGGAGCTGAACGCGACGAGCTTATTTCCGCTTTGCTCGGCGAGTATGATTTATCACGTACTGATGCCGAAAAAGACGTAGATGATTTTATAAAGATTCTTTCCGAAAGAAATGTGCTGGAAAATCAATGACGCATATCACGAGGCGCCCGGTCAATGCGACTCTTGAACTGACAGTCAGATGCAATCTAAGCTGTAAAATGTGCCTGGTCCGACGCTCCGCGGAAGATATTTCATCAAGCGGAACAAACGAGCTTAACGCGGATCAATGGCTTTCGCTTGCGCGTGAAATGTTGAATGCGGGGACTCTTTCGTTGTTGATCACAGGCGGTGAGCCGATGCTCCGCTCCGACTTTTCAAAAATATATTCGGGAATCGCATCAATGGGCTTTATCACGTCGCTGTATACAAACGCCACTCTTCTCACGCCTGAGATATGCTCTGTCTTAGAAAAGCATCCGCCGCATAAAATCGGAGTTACCGTATATGGCGCTTCTCCGGAAACATACGGACGAGTATGCGGAAATTCCGGAGCATATGAAAAGATGAAAAATGGAGTCGGTTTTTTAAAACGTCTTCCGTCCGTCATGTCTCTGAGAACAACTATAATAAAAGATAATTTATGCGATCTGGAACGCATACGGGAATTTGCTGTTGAAACAGCGATATCTGCAGGCAAAAAGATTCCCTTCAATATCAGCCGCTTTGTCACAAAGCCGGTGCGCGGCGCGAAAGCGGATGTCGATTCCGTAAGGCTTTCGCCTGAGGAAAATATAAAAATGCTTTTTGGTTCTGCGAAAGAGCTTATACAAAAACTATATATGGACAATTCCGAAGCCGCTGAAAAATTCATTCAAAGAGAGAAATGTATTTCCGAAGAAGATCAGGAAAAATTAAATTCTTCCGAAACCTGTATGTACGGGTGCTCGGCGGGAATAAATTCGTTTACAGTTTCCTGGGATGGAAAGCTTTACGGTTGTCAACTTCTTTCGGATGTATATACATTGCCGCTTGAAAGCGGATTCATAAAGGCATGGGAAGAGCTTCCCGAAAAAGTCGTGTGTTCTTCCGTTCCTGAAAGATGCAAAAAATGCGAGCTTTCACAAAACTGTGTCGCTTGTCCTGCCACAAGACTTGCCGAAACCGGTATGCTCGACGGTTGCCCGGAATATACTCGGCAAGAAGCCGTGTATATGAAAAAACTTATCACAGACACTCTACAAAAAACAAAATTATGACAGGGGGATTGAAATTAAAATGAAAATGAAAAAATACTTACCGCCAACAATAAAGTTCGAAGAGCTTGAGCTTTTCGAAAGAATAGCCGAGGTATGCTGGGGCTATAACAGGGCGACATGGGTAGGTACAAACAGAGACGGAGAGACAGTAACCGTTTCCGCTACATGGACTAACGGCTGCAAGGGCGGCATACCTGCCGAATTTATCGCCGCGCTTGAAGCCGCAAATGTTGATTCAACACAATTCAGCAACAGTATAGCAAATACAAAAGACAGCAGTATTGATTTTCCCGACAGCGTTATCGCATAGACTCTGATGGATATCTGTCAAATAACAACTGAAGGTATGTGCTTTACGATAGGCGGTTTTTGCGTTCGCGCGCAGGATCGTTCTGAAAAAGCAAAAGCATTCAGACTTCCTTCGCGCTTTAACGCATTCGCGGGAAAGCGCGAAGCTGTTTTTACCGACTGGTGCCGTCAGGTTGATCAGACGCTAAAAGTTCCTGTTGAATCGCCGCTTCACATATCGGAATGCGGTCTTGATTCAATGCGGGTTTATAATTCTGAAAAAGGATATATTTTCAGATATCAGCAGCATGGCTGTGAAGAGCTGATACTCGATGTTACGAGCGATTATAAAGCTGTCGATATAATCAAAGACATTACATCGCCGGATTCTCATTTCGATCTCGCGGGAGAACTCGGCAGAATGTTTTCTTATGCCGTTCTGACAGATGCGATTGTTTTTCACGGTGCGGCAATAGAATATAAAGGCACCGGTATTTTGATATGCGCCGCTTCCGGAGTAGGGAAGTCGACGCATGCGGCTTTATGGCGTGATTATGAAAATGCGATAATATTAAACGGAGACAGAGGGCTTTGCCGTGAAACCGATGGCGGAATATATCTGTATGGTTCTCCGTGGTATGGATCGTCCGGAGAATGTATTAACCGCCGGGTGCCGTTGTCGGCTATTGTGCTGCTGGAACGCGGAGACGAGAATCATGCGGAAATTATGCCATCTCCGTCCGCTTTCAAGGCTCTTGCTTGCCGTGCGGCGGCGCCGCTTTGGGATTATAAATATAAATCGCTTGCTGTTGACAAAATATTAAATCTATGCGAAAATATACCGTGTGTAAGGCTTTGCTGCAAACCCGATCCCGACGCTGTCACAACGCTGAAAAACTGCCTTATAAAAACAAACAGTATAGAAGTGTAATTTAATGACAGAAAAAAAGGAAAAAAGAATAGTTGCCTCGCATTTGTTTTTTCCACTTGTAAAATCACTTCTCGGCGAAGGCTATGATGTTAAATTCACTGTAAGCGGAATAAGCATGAGTCCGCTTATCAGGGACAATACGGATGCGGTTATTATTACCGCAATTAACCGTTCTTTGAAAAAGGGCGATATAGTCTTATTCGAATCGCCGTATGAAAAGGACAGATACATACTTCACCGTATAACCAGGATATTCCGCGGCGGAAAGTCGCTTCAGACAACGGGCGATGGCTGCCTTGGACGCGATATGCCGATTAAAACTGATTGCGTTATTGCTATAGTAAATACTATTATCCGCGGAAACATGATTATTGATTGTTCTGCGATCAAATGGAAATTTGTATTCTTTTTGTGGCGCACCGCTTTTCCGATACGTGCGCTTTTAATAGGAGCGATTAACCGCAGAAGCAGAAGCTGAAGAATTACCTATTAAGAAAACAATTGATTGCACAGGCGGTAATCAATGGATGCTGAGGGTAATGCTGTTTTATATTTGCTGTTTAATAACATCTTTTTAATTGAATAAATCCTCCAGATTAATAGTTTTCGTCGCCCATGAAATATCGGCATTGATGTCGTGCGTCGTCATAAGAACGGTGCCAGGAAACTCGCTAAGCGAATGCATCAGCACTTCTTTCGAATAAACATCCAGGTGATTCGTCGGCTCGTCGAGGAGGATGAGATTCACCGGCTTCATCATCGCAAGACACATACGAAGCTTCGTCATTTCTCCGCCGGACAGTGTCCGCACCTGATTAAAAAAATGCGTCTCGTTCAGACCGCAGGAAAACAGCGCCGCCTGCAGCTCTTTCTGTGGTATTTCGGGGTAGTATTCTTTGGCAAATTCAATTACAGTGATCGCGTGCTGTTTGCCTTTTTTTATGCCGAGTCGTTTGCGTTCGAATTTATCAAAATGCGAAAAATTGTTTTCGTAATCCTCCTCCTGCCGCAGGAAAACGGATTCGATATTTTCGCCGAATTCCATATTGCCGCCGACTGCTGGCAAATCGTCGTTAATCGTCTTCAAAATCGTAGTTTTCCCGATTCCGTTAAAGCCCTTGAACACAATCTTTTCACCGCGCGTAACAACAAGCGATAATGGAGGCAGCACGGCGCAGCCATTATATCCAACTTCAAGCGCAGCAAGTGTCATAATTAACCTGGTCGCGCCGTTTGCGTACTTGAATTTGAACTGCGGTTTGACAATCTCGTCCGGCTTTTCAATCCGTTCGAGGTTTTCAAGCATTTTTTTAAGCCATGTCGCCTTTGACTTGCCCTGACCGCCGGGATTGTTATATAAAAATGTTTGAACATATGCTTCCGAACGAGCTATGAATTTGCCCTGTGCGATGCTTTGTTCGTTCTGTATTTCCTCACGATGAGCTTTTTCTTTAACATAAAACTCGTAGTAACCCTCATATACCTTGAATTTTCGATTGGCAATTTCAACAATCTTGTTTGACACGCGATTTAGAAACGCGCGGTCGTGCGATATGATAATATAAGCGCATTTCAAACGGCAGAGATAATCTCCAAGCCAGTTTATATAACTGATGTCTAGAAAGTTTGTAGGCTCGTCCAGAACGAGTAAATCGTTTTCAGTCAAGAGAAGCTTTGCAAGGATCAGCTTCATTTTCATGCCGCCGGATAATTGCGAAACAGTCTTTTCTCTGTCAGAATCAGAAAAGCCGAGACCGAGAAGAACATTGTCAAGCTTTTTTGGTATACGGTCAAATTCGTGCGCATCGAGATACTCCGACATACTCTGCGCGCGGCTGACAGCTTTCATCTGTTCCGCTTCATCAAGCTCCGCAAGGCTCGCATAAATTCTTTCAACTGCGTCATTCATTTTATATAGCTCTGTAAAAACACTGTCGAGATAATCATAGACCGTGATATCCTTGCCGATATCGGCATACTGGTCAAGATACCCGATACGCAGTTTTCCGTTCGATTCAAAGCGCCATTCATCCGGGATAACCTCTCCGGTGAGCATTTTGAGCAATGTCGATTTGCCGCAGCCATTCGGACCGACAAGACCGATACGGTCACTGTCAGTTACCATAAGTTCGGTTTTATTAAAGATACTTTTACCCACAAACGCGTGGGAGAGTTCATATATTTTAAAAATTCGCATAATAATGTCTCCTTTAAAATAAACATGGAAAAACACCGGCAGAATTCTTGCCCCGAATTACAGGGTGAAGTTCTGCCGGTGTTCCGCATTTCAACTGTTCAACAAAAAGCGGACAGCCGAAGCTGTCCGCTTAAATTCAGATAAAATATTATCCGATATTTTCAGAGGCACAGCTATAACGGCAAAAATGGGCAGACTTCTCCCTTATAGCTGTAACAGTGAATCCGCATATCAATGATTTAACGGACAAAATGCCCATTGAAATATTGATACCCTGAAGTTTATCCTTTGCCATATAGCTCACCTCGCTTTCATCAATTTTGTATATTATAACATAAAAGATCTGTGATGTCAATTATAATATATATGAAATTTTAATTTCCAAATTGAAATATGGTGCATGCCCTATATAATGTCATTTTACAAACATTTTAAAGCAGGTGTTTATCAAAAACGCTCCGAAAAATAAATAAACAAAGAAACGCAAAAACACGCTTCGTAATTCATATATCAGCATTTTCTTTATATCTGTATCAGGCATACCGATTGAAAGATAAATATTTGCTGACTTTTTGCGGTTCATATATTGCATACGAGCAATAAAAACTGTTTGAGCAATCCCCGCAAGTGTCAATACCAGGAAGCATCCTATCAAAAATAACAGCAAATGATGGACAACAGCCAATACATCTGCGGTTGTGTTAATTTGATCATAGGGATTGGTGTCCAGAACAACATTGGAATTTCCTATATTCCATAACAATAAGAATGCCAATACCGGATACAGTGCAGATGTAGCGAAGGTGAGGGCAATTCCATTATAGGCTTTTTTATAATACTCCATGCTTTTATTTGCCAACAGCTTTAATATTGGTTGGTTTTTAAAGGTTTGGGATTGATGATAGCTGTGCTTTTCCTTCGAAGCTTTGATATTCTGCTTTCTTATCGAGTGAATCACAGAGTGCCTTTTCAGACTTATGGTTTGCAAGAAATAACTGATGATAATTAAAAGCATTCCCCCGGCAATCAATATAATAGAAAGCAATAGGAATAATCCATAATCCAAAGCATTTTCTTGCGATACTTCTTGAAAACGTCTGCCTAAAGCAATTCCGGGAATGCTTCCGCAAATAACACCGATGATATTAGGCAGGAGATACAAGGCACATATTTCAATCAGAATGAGTATTCTTTTTTGCTTTCCGGTGGCTCCTACACTGGTTAGAACAGCGAGTGTTTGATTGATTTCTTCGCTTTGCATGCGACAATAAATTCTTACTGTTATAAATGTAATAACAACCAAAAATGCAACGGTCAAATTCATACATAATTGAACTTTTTCCGTAAAATTTCTTGAAGGTAAATCCATATAAGTTTGATTCGTAATTGCATTCGTTTGAAGCCCAAAGAAAGAGAAAAACGAAATTAACAGCATAGAAAACAAGAATGCAATAGAAAAAAATATGTTTTTATGATAATTCTGCTTGATCCTTCTAAACGCAATTCTTTTTACAGGTGACATATCACTGCCTCCTGTCACTAATAATTTTACCGTCAGAAATTGTGATTACACGTCCGGCGGAATTTGCGATTTCAGTGCTGTGAGTCACAACAAGAACAGTAATCCTATATTCCTGATTCATCGCGGTCAACAAGTCGAGAACTTCTCGTAAACTTTCCCGGTCAAGATTTCCGGTTGGTTCGTCCGCAAGGAGAATGGACGGCTTACTAAACAAAGCTCTTGCGATGGCAATACGTTGCTGTTGACCGCCGGAGAGCATTGAAGGGTATGCTTGTTCACGACCTGATAGACCGATTTTCGCAATAATGGAAGCAAGCTCCGCTTTATCAATAACTCTGCCGTCAAGCTCCGTAGGAAGTGTAATATTTTCAATTACATTTAATTCCGGTATCAAATTGAAAAACTGATAAATTACGCCTACCTTTTGTCGCCGTATCTTCGCTGATTCTCTGCCCGATAACCGGTTGATCTCTATATCGTCCAAATAAATGCGTCCGCTGTCCGGCCGATCAAGACCTGCGATCATATTAAGCAGAGTCGTTTTGCCGGAACCGGATTTACCTACAACGGCGACAAATTCGCCTTCATTTACGGTAAGCGACATATGGTCTATGGCAATTACCCGTCCGTTTAAGGTTGCATATTCTTTACACAAATCACTAATGATCAGCTTTTTCTGAGAGCAATCCATCCTGGCACCGCCTTTATTAATTTTTCATTTGATGCTTTTATTTTGTTATAAAGGTTAATACTATAATAATTATAACATAATTTACAGCCGATGGCTATATTTACCAAACATTTTCCGAATAAATAATAACACGGCGACCCAACTCCGTATAAGGCTTATAATTACTTATTCACATTGCGTATTTTTGCATACGCACATGCGCCGATTGCTCCTGCATCGTTTTTCAGCTTTGTTATGATGACTTCTGATTTTATAGGAGTAAGTCTTCCGACCGTTTCTGATATGACACCGATAAAACCGCCGAGCGATTCGGAAACGCCTCCTCCAATCACTACTTTTTCCGGGTTAAGCAGGCTTGAACAATTTGCAATAAGCACAGAAAGGCGGAGAACATATGTATCGACAATTTCTCTCGCTTTATTGTTTTTCATGTATTGTGAAAATAGCCCTCGTGAATCCGTGCCGATTTTCACGGCAAAGTCATTTAGCGCAGTGCCTGAGAGTTTATTTTCACATGCGCCGAAGGTGGATGATGAAAACCTCAGCGATTCCCGCGCTTCCGCTTCTTCAATGAAATAACCGATTTCTCCGGCGCTTCCGTTATGTCCGGATATGACGGCCCCATCTGATAATATCGCGCTTCCCAGTCCCGTGCCGGCAGATATGAACAGGGCATCCTGACAGCCCTTAAGGCTTCCGGAACTTATTTCAGCATAAAGCGACGCGCTGACATCGTTCAGCGCATAACATGGAAACTTGAATTTTGAAAAGAACGCATCGTAAAGAGATATGTTTTCCCAACCGAGCGCCGGAGCAACGGAAACGGTCACGCCGTCTTTGGCTACGCAGCCCGGAACGCCGCAGCCGCAGCCGGCAATATCGGACTCGTTTATGCCGTTTTCATGTAAAAATGAAAGAGTGTCATCATATATTGAATTGAAATCAGATGAAGAAGCGATACGCTTCTGTTTGAAAAAACTGCTGTCGGAGCTTTCAACACGCATATTGATTTTCGTTCCGCCAATATCGTAACCTAAAAACAATTTATTCATTTGATTTACTGCCTTTCAAAAAAATAGAATTTAAATATGCCATGACATTGAAACCCGCATGAATGTGTACTATAATAATTAAAATGGCAATTATGGCAACCTCTAAAAACTCGAATTTTAGAATAATCGATTGTGTTATTTAATTGCCGAGTTAATAAATAAGTTATACACTAAGGATTTAAGGTTGTTGGTATGTTTTATGTAAGACGGCTTTTTGATAATGAAATCGAAGAAGCTTCGCGATTGATATGGCTGACTTTTTATAAATTCGAATCAAAGGGATATTCAGAAGAAGGACTTGTCAATTTTAGAAATTTTATCGAACCTGTTTCTTTGAGAATGAACAGCTTCGATGGATATGTTGTTTTGTTCGGCGCGTTCGATCAGGGAGACCGATCAAAAGACAGACTTGTCGGCGTTTCCGGAGTGCGCGAAAAGAGCCATATTTGTTTGAATTTTGTCGACGGAGAATATCACCGCCACGGAATCGGCAGAGAATTATTCAATGAAATGTATGAATTTGCGAAAACTGATGCGAATATAAACGAAATGACAGTAAACTCGTCGGATTACGGCATGGCTTTTTATGAGGCGATGGGCTTTGAAAAAGCAGGAGAAAGGATGGTCCGCGACGGAATTGTCTACACTCCGTACAGGCTTGGATTAAAATAAACATATTTTCATGTTGTAAAAGATCAGTGAACGCAACCCGGTTTATTTATAAGGAAAGCGGCACGAAATATTCGCACCGCCTTGATAATCACTGATGTTACAGCGAGATTGCTTGATTATTTATAAAGATCTTGCCATGCTTCTTTTCTAAGAAGCAGCGCATTTTGTAATTTCAGCCGATGCTTTTTGCGTGCGCAAGGAGATGTTTTTCTGCTTCCGCGCACCATAGACCGTTATTGGCCTTCACTATTTCGCCCAGCTTTGCATACAGCGGATCGTTTTCACCCAGCTTTTCCAAATCGTCAAGAGCGACAAGCGGCATGCTTATATTTGTGTATATAAGCTTCTTTCCGCCCTTTATATTCGGCAGGTTGAGAATGGTATCCTTCGCCGCGTCAAGCCCTCCGATGTGAGTGATCATTGCGGAAGGATTAATCTTTCCATGCTGCATAAGACAAAGAGATTCTTTCATGTCATCCGTGTTCCCGCCGCTGGTTCCGACAATATGCGTGGAAATATAATGGACATTGTAAAAATTAAACATGGCGGAGAATTCGGTGTTTGTCGGACCCGCGAAGAAGTTGAGGCATCCGTCGCGTGCCAACAGTCTGTCGCCCATTTCAACAACGGGTTTAACAGGAGCAAATACAAACAGATCGTCGAATCCGTTGCCGCCGGTGAGGCTTCGCAGATAATCTTCTGCATTTTCGCATTTTGCTGTGTTGATGTAATAGAGCTTTACGCCTTCCGAGGCCGCTTTTTCAACCGAAAGTATCTCGGCCGCGCGTGCCAGTCTTGCGTCGTCGATATCGGTGACGACTATTATGGCGGGCTTTATTCCGCCGTGAATCGCATAATCAATGGCTCCGAGACCCATCGGTCCCGCTCCGGCGAGAATTGCGAGGCATCCGCCTTCCTTAATACCCATCTTATGAGTATACACGCCGTTTTGCGTATGATACATAGCGTGGAAAGAACCGATTATGCAGCTCATTGGCTCGGAAAGAGAGCCGTGGAAAAATGCCTCTCCATTGTAAGGGAGAAGAGAACCCGTTTCCATCACCTCGTGAGGAATTACGATATATGTGGCGTCACCGCCGATATATTTATATGAATAACCGGGAGAATTAAGACTGCCGTTGTAATTGAGCGCGGGTTGTATTGAAAATCTGTCTCCGGACTTGAATTGGCTTTGCCATTTTTGTCCGACTTTGATGATTTCACCGCAAAATTCGTGACCGATTATGATTGGGTTTACCGCTACGTCATCGGGAACTCTTTTATGTGCCGCTCCCTGTATGGTGGCTTTATAGCTTGACATACAAACGCTGTCTGAAATAATGTGGGCGAGTATTTCGTCATCCTTTATTTCCGGAAGCTCAAATGACTCGAGTCTGAGGTCGTTCTGACCGTATAAACGAAGTGCTGTTGTTTTCATTTTATAATCCTTTATAATAATATATAATGACAATTTAATTTTCTGCTTAATTATTCGCAGTGCTGCCGGTATTATTTATTGATTTACCTGTTGAGTTGCCGGTATTATCAGCTGCTTGATTTTCATCCGTAACGGGCGGTGCTGAGGTATCTGAAACGGATGCGGCAGTGGTTTCCGGAGCCTTGCTATAATCGATAGCTGTGCCGGAATTGATTTTTATAAATATCAGGCATAACACAAATGTCAGAAGTATAATAATTGACGCGGATATAGAATTGCGAAGCTTGCGCTTATGATTTTTGTGTAGAGCTTTATTCATATATATGTTTATCTACTCCCGAGGGAAGCCAACAATCCGATAAATGATGCGGCAATCAACGTGTATAATAAAATTGAGATACCAATGGATATTAAGATTATGATCAGATGTGCCCGTGCGAAGTTCTTTTTATTTATCTCTGTGGAGGAGTCAAATGCCCAGATAAGGTATATAATTAGCCCGGCGATCGGTATCATTCCCACGAGTATCATTAAAAGATATGAACTGACGGAAATCACCTGCGGTGGCTGGACATAGTATGGCTGCCCGTATTGGTTATATCCTGTGTTTGTATAATATCCCTGATTGTAATTGAATTGCTGTCCGGCGCCTTGGCCGCCGGATGAGCTATACGAACCGTAAACGGGAGCATATGAAGCTCCTTTATTTTGAGCTGTATTATAATCCTGATTATTGGGTTTTGACTGAGAATCTGTATTTCCGGTTTCGGAGGACGACTTTGCTGTTTCACTTTCAGGCTTTTCCGCAGAAAGCTTATATCCGCATTCCGGACAATACTGATTCTCCGGAACTTCCTTTTTGCATCCGGGACAAATCATCATTTGACTATCTCCTTTAATTTTGTATTATACTAATTACTAACATTCTGACTGTTTTATACGGCTGTTCGATTGTTATAAAATGGTAGTTATTAAAAATGCAATTTAATAATCCTTGTTTTATAAAAGAGAAAAGTCCATATACAAGAGCCTTTTCTCTCTTTTAGCGGTATTTATTAAATTGCCGAGTTAATAAAAAATCATTGTTTTACAGTAGTATTTAAATGCCAGTTTGATAAATTAATGCTCAAAGGCAAAAATTTGCAGAGGGTAATTGAAGGATAAATGATATTATCCCTCTGTTATTGCTTTCAGTGTATATTATTATAACACATTTCGGCTTTTTTTCAATAGTAACGCTTGCTTTTTCCTTTAATTACTGATAGAATTATCATGAATTTCAGCGAAAAGCTAATAATAATGGAGTGTAAAATGGGAAAATTAAGAATTGGTATAATTGGTTCCGGCGGGATCAGCGCATGTCATACACATGGATACAGCCTCCTTCCGAATTGCCAGGTGGTTGCATGCTGCGACATAAATGAAGCAAAGGCTGCGGCTTATGCACAGAATTATAATATACCGGCATATTATACCGATTATAACGAAATGCTTGCTAAAGAAAAACTTGACGCGGTAAGCGTCACAACATGGAACGCGGCTCACATGCCGGCGTCTGTTGCCGCGCTTAATGCCGGAGTAAACGTGCTTTGCGAAAAGCCGATGGCTATGAACTCCGCAGAGGCTCAGCTTATGGCGGATACCGCCAAAAAGAATAACAAGCTGCTGCAAATCGGATTTGTTATGCGGTATAACAATACAACCGAAGTTATGGAAAACCTAAAGCGCGATGGCGCTCTCGGCGACATTTATTACGCAAAAGCTACATACCTTCGCCGGAACGGATGCCCGGGCGGCTGGTTTGGAGACAAATCATATGCCGGAGGCGGTCCGCTTATAGATCTCGGCGTTCACGTAATGGATATCGTCAGATATCTCGGGGGATTGCCAAAGCCGGTCAGCGCATATGGCGCGACCTTCAACAATCTCGGTCGCAACCGCGCGTGTAATTCCATTCCGACTTTTGGTTATGAACGTGACAACAACGCTCCTTCCGACTGCAAATATTCCGTAGAGGATTTCGCAACCGCAATGATCAGATTCGACAACGGGCTTGTTCTCAGTGTAGAGGCGAGCTTCAATCTGAATATAAAAGAAGATGTTGCTTATTATGAGCTGTTCGGGACAAAGGCCGGATTGAAAGTGGGCGACACCCTCGAAATGTACACTCAGATGAATGATTATTTTGTGGATGTAAAGCCGTATGCGCTTCCGAAAAATGATTTTACCGGAGCGTTCAACGCGGAGATAGCGCATTTCATTGATTGTGTTGCAAACGGCACAAAATGCAAAGCTCCCGCGGAAGACGGAGTAATCCTGATGAAAATGATCGATGCCATTTACGAATCCGCAAAGACAGGACACGAAGTCATTATAAAATAATTTCAGGTAAAAATCCGGCGGCGCGTGTAATACGCGCCGCCGGATTTTTTAAAAGGGAAGTACGCGGTTTCTTTGAAAAGAAGCCTGGTAAAGAAACTTATTATTAGAGATAAAAGCCCATATACAAGAGCTTTTCTCTCTTTTAGCGGTAATGATTTAATTTCCGATTTAACAATCGCTATCTCAAATACGAGCCTAGGAGTCCGAGCCTTTTTGTGAAAAGTTCATCAATGAAGAAGTTACCCGGGAGTCTCCCGGGAAAAGCTCCAGATTAAACTGACTCGGCATATTCCCTTATGCGGGAAATTTCCTCTCTGTATCCATCAATATCGTTCGGGGTTTCAAGATAAAATGGAAGCTCGCGCAGAGCGGGGTGAGTGACCAAACGCATCAGAGGTTCAAATCCGATATTACCTCCGCCGATGATCTCATGCCGGTCCTTTCTGCTTGAAAAAGCGCTTTTTGAATCGTTAAGGTGTATTGCCTTGAGCTTTTTCAAACCAATTACTTTGTCAAACTCCGTCAATACTCCGTCGGGATTTCCCACAATGTCATAGCCGCCGTCAAATACATGGCATGTATCAAGGCAGACTCCGATCTTTTCTGCGGTATGTCCGGGACAAACGGCTCTGTCGATAATTTCTCGTATTTCTTCAAATTTTCCGCCGATTTCGGATCCCTTTCCCGACATTGTCTCTATTAAAACAGTTGTTGTCATGCCGTCGAACATGACCTCTCCGATCAGCTCTGCTGTAAGAGAAATACCTGTTTCAATTCCCTGACCGACATGGCTTCCGGGATGAAAGTTATATGTCTGTCCGGGTGTTGCTTCCATACGCTTTAAATCGTCTGCAAATGTTTCCCTTGCAAAATTACGCACTCTTTGGTCGGAGGCGCAGGGATTAAGCGTAAACGGAGCATGAGCGAGTATATGCCTTATACCGAATCGTTCGCAAAGCAGCGAAAAACTTGAAATATCGGCAGGGTTTATCGGCTTTGCGGCGCCGCCGCGCGGATTGCGGGTAAAAAACTGGAAGGTATTAGCGCCTATCGAGCTGGCTTCCGAAGCCATAGCCGAATATCCTCCTGCTGACGAAAGATGACAACCTATAGTCAATCTGTTCATATATTAAACAGCGGCGCGCCGAATCCGGCGCGCCGACGATCCTTTGCATGTATAATCAATAATTGCGTTTGTTCTCGTCTTCTTTTCTCTTTTTTGACTTGTTGAGAATATCGAGGATCAGATCGTATTCATCGTCGTTGGCGGGTGTCTCCGCTTTTGCGGCGGAAGCGGTATCAGCGGCTTTAGGAGCGGCTGCCGCAGGAGATGCAGCACGTTTACCGAGAACCGCGCCCTTTTTTTCGGTGGTGAATCCGGTCGCGATGACGGTCACACGCATCTCGTCTTCGAGAGACGGATCAAACGCCGCACCCCAGATAATGTTGGCATCAGGATGAGCCTCTGTGGCTATCATATTTGAAGCTGTATCAACCTCTTCAAATCCGATGTCAGGAGAAGCGGTGATGTTGACTATGATGCCTCTTGCGCCTGAAATACTTGTTTCAAGCAACGGGCTGGATATAGCCATTTTTGCGGCTGCTTCGGCTTTATCCTTGCCTTTGCCGTTGCCGACGCCCATATGAGCAAGACCGGCATTGCTCATTATCGAAGTAACATCGGCAAAGTCAAGGTTGACGAGACCGGTCGTGCTTATCAATTCCGAGATGCTCTGTACGCCGCGGCTCAACACTCCGTCGGCAATTTCGAAAGCATTCAGGAAGGTTATACGAGTTTCAGATACAAGGCGAAGTCTTTCATTCGGTATGACAATCAGAGAGTCCACATGTTCACTGAGATTTTTTATGCCTTCTTCGGCCTGACCCATGCGCCTTTGACCTTCGAATGCAAAAGGTTTTGTGACGATGGCGATGGTAAGTATGCCCATGTCTTTGGCAAGCTTCGCTATAATAGGAGTGGCGCCGGTTCCGGTGCCGCCTCCCATGCCGGAGGTGAGAAAAATCATATCTGCGCCTTTAATTGCGGAAGTGATTTCTTCAAGCGATTCTTCTGCGGCGCGCTGTCCGATTTCAGGTTTTGCGCCTGCACCGTGACCCTTTGTTATTTTTTCGCCGATCGGTATTTTTTTGTCGGCACGAGATTGGCTCAGTGTTGCTCTGTCTGTGTTTACGGCTATAAATTCGACACCTTTGGCACCGTTGTTGATCATACGGTTTATTGTGTTGTTACCGCCGCCGCCGATACCGATTACTTTAATTACGACATTGTTCTCATAGCTTGTATCAAGTTCCATAGGCATATTTATGTCCTCCTGATGTATTTACAGTTAAATATTCAATTATAAAAAGCCGATAAGAACTTTACAATGACCTATCGGCGCATATTATACAACACTATATATTCTATACGATAATAGGACAATTTGCAAGAGCTTTTGTTCTTTTTTTTCAAAAAAATTCATCATAAAGTATAAATCGACTGAGTATGATTAAAGCATCAGATCTTGCTGTAAAGATTTACTATTGCTTCTCTCGTGTTTGACACGTCTATCTCTCCTGTGTCGTCCTCATAAAGCTCATCCACTACCTTTATAAACAGCGCGGTTTTATATATGGCATTATCCCAATCGCCGAAATATATTAAAAATCTGTTTTTAAATTCAAGAGTTATATAAAACTTATTCGTTACATCGATATAAGATATGCAGTCAGAAATTTCCTTTGACTTTAAAACACAATAAAGCTTGTCAACGGCATCGAATAGGTTGACGTCATTATATTGTATATATTCACCGACAATACAGCGTTTCACCTTATTAATTTTAAGTTCGATTCTGTGTGGAGTTTCTGTCAGATTTTCTTTTATATCGGAAAGGCATCCTACTACCTTCTGATCTGCCGAGAGAATAAATGTATTATTGCCTATTTTGATGGTCATCGAACCCGGATCTTCTGTTATCGTTATGATTATTTTATTGGGATACTGTTTTTTTATTTTTATATCAGATATAAAAGCCGCAGATTTGTAAATCCGCTTTTTTACGGAGGTTTCAGAAACTGAAAGCATTTCGTCTCCGTTTTTAATTCCTGAAAAAGCTATTATTTCATCTTGGGTATGTATGGAAGCTCCGAAAACTTCGATAACTGAAACAGTAAGGTAATATTTTTCGATAAAGTAAAATACACAAGCGATGAGCGAAGCAATTAAAAGGCAGAAAAAGATTTTCTGCCCCAATTTATTAATGCTTGCTTTTACTTCGGCTTTCTTAAGACCGCGCTCATCCATTTTGTATTATCCTGTAATTTCTTTGATTATCCTGTAAATTCTTTTATCCGAGTCAGTTACGGCAAACGCACGCATGGCCGACTTCATTTTTTCAATTATTTTGGGATTTCTGAGAAGCGCGTCGACTTCCGAGGAAAGCCTTTCACCCGAAAGCTCCTTTTCTTCTATCAGTATCGCTGCTCCTGCGTCGGCAAACATTTTTGCGTTTTTATATTGGTGATTTCCGGTTACATAAGGAGAAGGAATAAGAATGGCAGGCTTGTTTAAAACAGCAAGCTCGCTTAAGGTAAGTGCACCCGCGCGTGATATCACGATATCCGCTGCCGCCATCAGCTCCGGCATATTATAAATATACTCTAAAAGCTTAATGTTGGCAAGCCCTGAAAGCCCATTTTCTTCTGCTTTTTTATACCAGCTTTGGTAGGCGGCGGTTCCGAACGCGTGAGTATGATAAATACCTCGCTTTGACGAATAGTCCTTCATCATGTCAAACACCGCTTCATTTACCGGTCGGGCGCCAAGGCTCCCTCCGTATGAAAGTACGAAAGGTCCGGTTATTCCCAGCGAATCTCTCGATGCGAGTTGGTTAGATCCGAGCATTCTCGGATCAACCGGATTTCCTACGACTCTTATTTTGTCCTGAGAATTAAATTCATTTTTGCTTTCTTCAAAAGCGACGAGAATTCTATCCACATATTTTGAAAGCATTTTTACGGTCATTCCTACGACGGCGTTTTGTTCATGCACAAACGTCGGTATTCTCATTTTTGCCGCGGCGCGCAGCACAGGCCAACAGACATAGCCGCCCGTGCCTACTACGGCATCCGGGCGGAATTCTCGGATTATTTTTTCAGCTTTATATACAGATGTAATGGCAAGAAAAGCGGCTTTTATATTTTTAGGAGTGAGTTTTCGCTGATATCCCATGACATCTACGTGATATATCGGAAAATTCTCCTTGCTCACAAGCCTGTTTTCCATTCCTTTCGGCGTTCCGACAAAGGCAATTGTGCTGTCCGGCTCTTCGACAAGTATTCTTTTCGCGATGGAAAGAGCAGGATTTATATGCCCTCCCGTACCGCCTCCGCTCAATAAAACTCTCATATATACGATTTATCCTTTCGACAGGAGTTGCTTTTTTAAAAATTCAACCTTATGAAGCTTACCGCAAGCGGTATTATTTGAAGACATTAATTACGGTTGATATATGAATATCTCGAAATATTTAATACAACTCCCATTTCAGACATAAAAATCGTAAGTGACGTACCTCCGTAGCTGAAAAAGGGAAGAGAAACACCGGTTGCGGGCACTGCATTCGTAACAACCGCGATGTTGAGAAGAACCTGAACCGCTATCGCCGTCGTAAGTCCCGCAGCGAGCATCGCGGCGAAACGACGCGGAGCGTAACGAGCAATATAATATCCGCGCCAGATCAACAGGAAAAACAGCAATAAAACCGCCGCCGCGAAAACAAATCCCATTTCCTCACAAAGAATCGAAAAGATATAATCGTTTTGCGGCTCAGGAAGATAAAGGTGTTTTTGGCGGCTCTGTCCGAGACCAACTCCCCATAATCCTCCGCTTCCTATCGCATAAAGAGATTGAAGCGGCTGCCATCCTTCTGTTTGCACGAAATTTTCGGGATGCAGCCATACGGTTATTCGCTTTTTGCCGTGCTCGGTAAAAAGCATGAGTGCCAATAACCCCGCCGATCCGAATATACCCATTAAAATTATATACAGCTTTTTTGCTCCGCCGAGATACAGCATTATAAAAGTGATAAGCGTTATGATGACCATTGCGGAAAGGTGTGGTTGCTTATAAAGTAATACACAGACAACGCCGAGCAGCGCTAAAATGAATACAATTCCTTTCCAGAATTTCTTGATATTTTTAGGATATGTTACGGCATACCACGCTATGAAAATGACGGCTGCTATTTTTACGAATTCTGATGGCTGAAGGCTTGCGAAACCCAGGTTGATCCATCTTTTGGCGCCCTTGACGGAATAACCGATGATCGGAACAAGAGCGAGGGCACCGACAGCGGCCGCCGACAGCCATGGGGCGAATCTTTCATAAAAAGTATATGGTATTACCGACGTCAAGAAAAGGACGATCAAAGAAATGACGGCCCAGATGATCTGCCTTTTTGCGAAATAATAACTGTCTCCGTCAAAATATTGTTTTGCGTATACATAGCTTGCCGAAAACACCATTGTTGTCCCTATGCAGAGCAGAATTATGACAAGCAGCAAAAACGGACGGTCAACTCCGCTTTTAATCTGTATATCGGCGCCGCTTTCCGGTGTTTTACCTATGACGCGTTTTCTGCGTATTTTTCTTGCAATGCCGGTTTTTTCTATGCCGGAAGGAGAATGTGGAACTGCGGCACGGGATGCCGGAATATTTTCCGGCGCGGGACTCCGGCGCGCGCTTTTATACTTCCTTGAGCCATTTTTTTGCAAACTGAGTACCTCTAAAACCCTAAGTATGATACGGCGCATAATACCGCCGTGACTGCGGCAAATATGCGTACTATCTTCTTTTCATGCCAGCCGCTCATTTCAAAATGATGATGAATCGGAGCCATTTTGAAAATACGCTTTCCGGTAATTTTAAAGCTTGCGACTTGTAAAACAACAGAAACTGATTCCAGCATGAATATAAAGCCGGCAACTATAATGATCAGCGGATTTCCGAACCAGTATGCCACACCCGCTACTGCACCACCGAGGAATAATGAACCGGTATCGCCCATAAAAATTTTTGCAGGATATATATTATAACACAAGAAACCGATGATGCCGCCGCATAACCCGCCGAGAATCGTCAGCTTTGTAAGGTTCGCATCAGAGTATTCAGATAAAGTCGTGAAAGCGACAGCCGTGAATAAGATCATATAAATGAGTGTTACGCTCCCGGCCAGTCCGTCGAGTCCGTCTGTGAGATTGACGCTGTTGACGACATAAACAATGAAAAGTATTGAAAAAAGCCAATAATACATGCCGAGATCATATGATACATCCGTAAAAGGTATGCGAATCGAGGTTGTGATATGCCCTCCGGAAGCCATGGCAAATAAAAATGACGCGGCAACCGCAAACTGAAGGATCAGCTTTTGAATGATATTGAGTCCTTTGTTTTGCTTTTTGACAAATTTTACATAGTCGTCAATAAAGCCGATTGCTCCGTTTAAAAACATAAAAATGAAAATATAAAGCACAGCAAAGCTTTGTTTGATTATAACAACCGGAAGTCCGAAGATAAGAAAAGCGGCGAGCGTTCCGGAAATTATGAAAAGCCCGCCCATGGTGGGCGTGCCTTCCTTAGATTTATGCCATCTCGGTCCGATATCCAATATCTTCTGACCCATTTTAATGCTTTTCAGAAAAGGTATGAATTTTCTTTCGAGAAAAAAAGCGGCGAGAAACGAAATCAAAGCCGCGCCGGCGAAAACCATCGCCGCTGTGACAGTATCATTCATATTAATATAAAATCCTTTATATCAGATTTCCTCGGAAAGTCCGAGCGAGTCGATAACATCTTCGAGCTTCATTCTTCTGCTTGCTTTGAACAGAATCGTGTCCCCGGGCTTAATAAACGAGCCAAGTGTGTCAGAAAGTGAGGTTTTATCTTCAAAGAAAAAGCATTTATCGCTGGCTAATCCCGCCTCGCATGCCCCTTTTACAATATCTGCGGCGGCTTTTCCGTATGCGAACATATAATCGATCCTGGCAGACGCCTCTTTTCCTACCGCTCGGTGCGCTGTCGTGCTCATCAGACCGAGCTCAAGCATATCTCCGAGCACGGCAATGCGACGTTTATCATAATTGCCTATAACCTTAAGAGCGGCGGTCATCGATTCTGGTCCTGCGTTATAACAGTCCGCAATTACGGTTATTCCGTTCTTTACGTATATTTTCTGCCTCAGTCCCTGCGGCTTGTATTCGGCAAGTCCTTTCTGGATTTCATCGGGAGATACCCCGCATACCTGGCCTGCCGCGAACGCGAAAAGTGCGTTCATGACGAAGTGATCTCCGACCGCGGGAAGAACGATCCTGCGTTCGCATGATTCGGTTATTATGTCAAATGAAACCGTACGGTGATTGTTCAGGATATCGGACGGATATATGTCGTTATTCGGTCCGAAGCCCGCATATATCACCTTAAGCTTCCGGCTTTTACAGGTATTTATGGCGGCTTCATCGCGCAAAAGCGGCTCGTCGCCGTTTAAGATTATGACACTGCCCGGTTTCATATGACGCGTGATTTCCAGCTTTGCGTCTCTTATCGCTTCTCTTGAGCCGAGATTTTCTATATGGCTGATCCCTATATTGGTTATTATGGCAATATCGGGATGGCATAGCGAGGAAAGATAATCTATTTCGCCGGGAGCGCTCATCCCCATTTCACAGACAAGAGCTTCTGTCTGTTCGGTGAGTCCGGCAAGAGTAAGCGGAAGTCCGATGCGGTTGTTATAATTTCCGGGAGTTGAGTGAGTGTCAAAAGACCGTTTCAATATACAGGCAACGAATTCCTTTGTCGTTGTCTTCCCGACGCTGCCGGTGATTCCGACTGTATGCTTCAATGAAAGCTTATCCTTTATTGCCATACCGAGCTTGCCGAGCGCTTCGTATGTATCATTTACAAGAAGCATTGGCGCACCGCTGCCTGTATCACGTTCCGCAACGGCGCATACGCCGCGCGGAAGCGAGGCAATAAAATCGTGTCCGTCGAATTTATCGCCGCGAAGAGCAAAGAATATTTCACCGGGTTTGACGCTGCGGGAATCCGTGGAAACACCGGTTATATCATAATCGGCGTCAATATTTATCATTTTCGCTTTTAATATTTGTGCTACTGATGAAACGGAAATCGCAATCATTTATTGTTTACCTCTTAAGCTTTAAATAATCCAGAACGACATTTCTTTCCGAAAAAGGGTGTTTTCCGGTGCTGTCGATTTCGTATTCTTCGTGACCCTTGCCGGCAAGCAGTATAACATCGCCGGCCTCCGCAATATCTATGGCGTAATGTATGGCTTCAATGCGGCTTGTTATTGTCTTATATGGCGTATTTGTATCCGTTATTCCCGCCAGTATGTCTGATATTATGGATTCCTTGCTCTCCGAACGGGAGTTGTCAGAGGTGATTATCACATAGTCTGACATATCGCATGCGATCTTTCCCATAATCGGGCGCTTGGTTTTGTCGCGGTCACCGCCGCACCCGAACAACGTTATAATACGCTGTTCCGCAAAGCCGCGAATCGTTTTCAGGACATTTTCAAGAGCGTCGGGGGTGTGGGCAAAATCAATGAAAACAGAGAAATCCGTGTCCGTTTTTATCCTGTCAATACGTCCGCATACGTTATCCATATTCTCCAGCGCATTCGAAATGATATCCGGTGAAATGCCGAGATTTAACGCGCAGGAAACAGCGGCGAGCGAATTGTATACTGTGAAAAGACCCGGTATCGGCAGCTTCATACGAAAAATAAGACCCTTTGAAAGCAGCTCGTATTCCACGCCGTGCGCTCCCTTGAACCTTATGTTTTTGGCGGTGAAATCCGCTTCGTTGCCGTTTATGCCGTATGTTATGCATTCGCATGGCGCGGCTTTCATCATATCCGCCGCGGCGGGGTCATCGTTGTTGAACAATCCGTATTCGCACATGGTGAAAAGCTTTTCTTTTGCGTGGCGATAGTTCTCCATTGTCTTGTGAAAATCCAGATGATCGCGCGTCAGATTTGTAAAAATTCCCGTTGTAAAGCTCAATCCCGCGATCTTCTCCAGCTCCAGAGAATGAGATGATACCTCCATTATTAAAACATTAACGCCCTCGTCGCGCATGGTTGCGAGGATTTTAAATAAAAGCTCGGGATCAGGTGTCGTCAAAAAGCTGCCTGACTTATCGCACTCGAATTCCCGGTCGCCGATGAGATATTTCATTGTACCTATGAGGCCGGTCTTGAAGCCGGCGGCCTCGAATATATGCTTGAGCATATATGAGGTCGATGTCTTGCCGTTGGTGCCCGTTATTCCCACAGAATACTTAAAGCTCTTTTCGGGCGCGCCGTAAAAAACCGACAGACATTTTGGCAGCGCGGCACGCGTGTCCGGCACAACCGCATATGGTATATCATTTGCAAGAGGCTTTTCGGAGATAATGACAGAGGCCCCGGCCCGGATTGCTTCCGAGGCGAAGTCGTGTCCGTCGAATACCGCTCCCTTAAGGCATACAAAGGCGTATCCGGGCATAACTTTTCGGTTATCTGATACAACCCCTGAAATTTCCGGATCTCCTTTTATATTCGATTGCTCAATACCAAGCGTTTTAATTATTTCAGAATAATGCATGGCTTTCCTTCCTCTGCGGATACGCCGCGTATGTACTTGCATGGATTATCAGACAGCAACATATGAGCTTGTATTATGTAACAATAAGCTTGTCATTCTATTCCGTTGTAATGTCTGAATTCAACCGAAATTACCGTGCCTGGTGCCACAAGCTCTTTTTCGGGGATGCTTTGTTTAATCGCTATTGCACCGTCAACCATATCCATGGTAGAGTCGACAAGATTAATGTTCAGTCCGGCGTTGATGATCGCCTTGTTGGCGTTTGCGGCGGTCATGCCGATAATATTCGGAACCTTTACGGTGTTTTCAGGAACGGCATCACCTGTATACAGCACAACTATTCCATTTTGCATTAAGCTTGTGCCATGCGCGGGAATTTGCTCCTTTACCGTGTCGCCATCGCCTATGATTTTGCAATTCAACTTTTTGGTTTTCAATTCATCTGAAGCATCATTGACGTTTCGTCCTCTGTAATCGTCTATCGGATTGGCGATTAAACTGAGCTCGCTGTCGGTATATTTGGGTTCAATTCCGAGATACGGCAATACCTCTGAAAGTACCTTTGAAACCACGGGAGCGGCAATAACGCCTCCGTAATATGCTCCTATAGGTTCATCTATCATTATTATTATTGCGATTTTTGGATCATCGGCCGGAGCGAACGCCACACAGGACGAGGTATATTCTGTTTTTCCTTTGTTTTTTAGTTCTGTTTTAACAGATGTTCCTGTTTTTGCCGCGATTTTATATCCGACGACCGCCGCGTTTTTGCTTCCCCCGTCGATGACGCCTTGCTCAAGTATGGAACAGATTCTGTTTGCGGTGCTTTCGGAAATAACTTGGCGTGTTTTATCGACATCGTATGATTTAAGTATATTGCCGTTTTTATCAAGCGTTGCCTTCAGCACGTGAGGAGTTACCTTATAACCGCCGTTGGCCACGGTAGAGATAGCTGACAGATGTGATATCGGAGTGACCTTGAAGTTCTGACCGAACGATGCGACCGCAAGGTCGACAGAGTTGAATGTGTTGAGATTGAAGAAATAATTGATTGCTTCGCCGGGAAGATCAATTCCGGTGCGTTCCGTATATCCGAACGCTTTATAGTATTTATAAAACAGGTCGTTCCCGATTCTTTGGCTGAGCATGACAAACGCCGGATTGCATGACTGCTGGAGGGCTTGTTCAAAGTTGATTGTGCCATGTCCTGTCGTACGCGCGCATCTGATGGGTTGACCAAAACCGGGGATTTTGATATATCCGGGGCAGTAGAACGTGTCTGTGTCTGATACAAGCTGTTCTTCAACACATATGGAGGCTGTTATTATTTTAAATGTAGAGCCCGGCTCATATATTTCCGTCAGAGATTTATTCTTCCAGAGGGAATATATGAGATTCGTTTTATACGCTGCGCGTTCTTCGTCTGTTCCGGTAAAGCTGTCGAACAGCGCGAGCGAGGCGGGGTCAAGCTCAAACGGCGAATTGAGGTCAAAATCCGGCTTTGTCGAGTCGGCGAGAATTTCACCGTTTGTGACGTCCATTATTATGCCGGCGACACGGTTTTTAGCTTGAGTTTCGATAAGTGCTTCGTCGAGATATTTTTCCAAAATGCTCTGTATGGTCCAGTCGACAGTAAGCATTATATCCGTGCCGTCTTGAGCGGATATGTATTTTTCGTATTTATAAGGCATTTCACCGCCTAGCCCGTTCTTCGCGGTTACAACCTTGCCGGGAATTCCTTTGAGATAGCTTTCGTAATAAGCTTCTATTCCTGCAAGTCCCGTATTCTCAGATCCTGTGAAGCCAATGATATGCGACGCGAGATCTCCGAATGGATAATATCTTTTGGATTGTTCGGCAAAATGAATATATTTACCGAATTTTTTAGCTGAGACTATTTCTCGGAGCTGATTCGCGGTTTCAACCTCGACCTTTTGTTTAATCGTTTCGTCGGCGCGTTTCAGCTTTGCCGCTTTTGTCAAAACCATGGCTTTGTCAATGCCAAGAATACGAGAAAGCTCATTTGCGATATCCTCGGAAACAGTTATGGTTTTATCTGTGAACAGCTGGTCGAACAGTTCGGCCTGAGCTTTGCGATCTGCATCGTTGGAAATTGCGTCGAGTATGCTTTTTATATATTCAGCGACCGTCATTTGAGGAATCGTGTTAGGAGAAATGAAGATACGCTCCGCTGTCGCGCTTATCGCGAGCGGAGTCATGTTCCTGTCGTATATCGTTCCGCGTTTCGGGTCGATCTGAACCTCCTGCGTGAACTGATCCAGCGTTTTCAACTGGTAATTCTTATAATTAATAAGCTGGATGTCGACAAGCTTGTATATAAGGTATCCGCCTAGGGTAATTAAAAAAACGAACACCACCGCGCACTTTTTATTGAGCAGGGCGCGCTGCCAGCTTTGTGAGTATTTTTCCATTATTTCATCTTTATAGGCAAAAAGGAGCAAAGAGCCGTCTTCATCTTCTCTTTACTCCTTATTATCTGTATTATTTTTCCGGCGCACGGCATTGCCGGTTAAAAAAGCATATGAGAAAAAGCCGGATATTATTCCACTGATTCGCTTATAAGCTTTCCGAACGCCGAGAGGAGAACGCCGAAACCGCCTGATTTTTGAACCTCTACGACTTCAATTACATCGTCGCCCGTAAGTGTTACATATCTCTTGGGAAGCTGGTCTGCGCTTACCATGCCGTATTCTTCCTGTGCGATTTTACTCACCTCGGAAAGATTGAATTTAGAATCAAGCTGCAGTTGCAGTTGCTTTGCTTCTTCCTGTTTATCGGTTATTGAGCTTTGTAGATCAGCTATTTTCTGATTGCAGTCGTCAATACTGACATACAAAGAAAGCATATACATAAATACGGCGGTAATCATCATTGAAAAAACAATCATTGCGATCGGAAATGGGCGCTTTGAAGGAATAACCTTTGTTTTTTGAATTCTTGTCTCTCCGACTGCTTTCGTGCGAGCATGAACAATTTCTATGCCTGTATCCCTGGCCTTTACTCTTTGCCGAGAGACTTTTGAAGGCGCCGTTATATATTTATCATTAAGCTTATCGATATTTCTTGCGGCATGTCCCGGGTTTGTACGTAGCCGTTCTGGCTTAACTGTACGGGATGACCGGACGGACGCATATTCAGATCGACGAGCTTGCTTCGGCGTCGCGAGAATATCAAATCCGTCTTCGTTGTAATATGTTGATGATGCTTGGTTCAAATCCGGCCGCTCCTTTCAAAGTTTTTTTGCCGCTCTCAGCTTCGCGCTTCGCGATCGCAGATTTTCATCAAGCTCACAGCTGTCGGCGGTAATCGGCTTTTTGGTCAGGATTTCAATACTCGGTTTAAAACCGCATACACAAACGGGGAATTCACGCGGACAAGTGCATCCGTTGGAAAACCGTTTGAATGTCTCTTTTACCGCTCTGTCTTCGAGCGAATGGAATGAAATAACTGCGACTACCCCGCCGCTGTTCAGCTTTTCAATTACCGAATTCAGCGTCTGAGGAATTATTTCAAGTTCGTTGTTTACTTCAATTCTTATTGCCTGAAATGTTCTGCGCGCGGGATGTTTTCCTTCAAAACGCGCTTTCGGAGGAAAGGCGGATTTAATTATCTCCGCCAGTTGCGTTGTCGTCTCTATCGGAGAAACACCGCGGGCATTTATTATCGCGCGGGTTATCCTGTCTGCGGCGTTTTCTTCGCCGTATTCGTATATTATGTGCTTTAATTTATCGGCTGGATAATTATTGACCACATCTCTTGCCGTCAATGGATCGGTTTTGGACATCCGCATATCAAGCGGTGCCTCCGCATGATATGAGAAGCCTCTTGATGGCGTGTCGAGTTGAAACGAGCTTACGCCAAGATCGGCAATTACGCCGTCGACGCCTTTTATCCCGAGATAATCGAGAGTTGAGGCAAAGTTTATAAAATTATCGTTTATATATGTGATCTTATCCTCATATCCGGTGAGCCGCTTTTTTGAAGCGGCGATCGCATCGCTGTCGCGGTCAAAGGCGATTAAGCGGCCGGACCCGATATGCTTGAGTATTTCCAAAGAATGACCGCCTCCGCCGAGAGTAAGATCGACATAAACTCCGTCGGGCTTTATATTCAGCAGAGTAATAGATTCCTTAAGAAGGACAGAATAATGATAGAATTCGTTCATCAGAAGCCGCATTCCGTAAGAATGCCAACAAGCTCGGCGTTATTATAGCCCGCGTTTAGCGCGTCATATTTAGCCGCGTCCCAAATTTCAAGTCTGTCATCTACGCCTATAATAACTACGTCTTTAACAAGTCCCGCATATTCCCGCAGTCCTGCGGAAATCGCAGCTCTGCCCTGTGAATCGGCTTCGCATTCTTGCGCTGTTGAAAAAAGAAAGCGTTTGACTTCGCGAGCCTTAATTTCAGGAAGCTGCTTAATTTTGGAGCAGTATGATTCCCATTGCTGTCTGGAATAAACATTTATGCACTTATCGACAGATTTTGACAAAATGAGCTCATTGCCCATTTCTTCTCTTAATTTTGCGGGTATGAACAGACGTCCCTTTACATCGACCGAATAACGGTATTCGCCTATGAGCACAGTCCGATCCTCCCCGAAAAGCTGCCGCCGATTTTTTTATGAGGAGAATTTGGTTCCGGCTTCACCACTTTCCACCACAATTCACCACCACGATTTCATTATACAGACATTTTCGGAGAATTTCAATAGTATTTCAGGATTTTCTTAAAATATTTTTAAAAAATTCTATTGTGTTTACAGGGACATACGGTGAAAAATCCTTTCCGTATTTTATAATGTCACGAACAAAAGTTGAAGATATATAACTCAATTCCGGAGCGGCGGGATACAGAACGGTATCGACTCCGCAAAGCTTATTGTTTATCTGGTATAATTGATTTTCATAATCGAAATCAAGCGGATTCCGAACGCCCTTTATAATACATCCTATTTTATTCTTGATTATAAAATCGCAGAGCATTCCCTCGCTTGACGCTACGTTTATCCCTCGACAGCCTTCAAAGGCCGCTTTTGCCGCATTCACACGCGCTTCGAAAGGGAACATATATTTTTTTCCCGTGTTATTGACGACAAGCACCGTGACAGAGTCAAAATGCCTTGCGGCTCTTGTCGCAATATCATAATGACCGGCAGTGATCGGATCAAAGCTGCCGGGTAAGACCGCATTCATATTTTTGCTCCTAAAATAAGAAATAAGCTACAGTAAACCGCTTTATTTTAATCTGAGAACATGAAAGTAGGTTTTGCCGTATTTATATATTTTCGTCTCCTCGACAAAGGAGGCGGCTTCCTCGCCGAACGAAGCCGAATCGAATTCCGGTCTGTCGCTCTCGCAGAATATTTTACCGCCGTGCTTGACAAGACCGCTTTTTATGCATCTCTTTGCTGCTTCTTCGGCGATTCTGCTTTCGTATGGCGGGTCGATGAAAATAAAATCAAACTTGTCTCCCGCACGTGAAGCGGCTTTTATATATTCACCGTATTCCATTCTGAGTACGCGGCATTTCTGATAAAGCCCGGTTTTCTGCGCGTTTTTCTTTATGATTTCAAACGCGTCGGCATCGGAGTCAGTCAGTACGGCTGATTTTGCCCCGCGGCTTAGCGCTTCGAGCCCTAATTGACCGCTCCCGGCAAAAAGATCCAGCACATCGGTATTCACCAGATCAAATTGTATTGAGCTGAAAATACCTTCCTTTGCCATTTCTGTTGTCGGACGAGTGGTTTCGCCTTCCGGTGAAAAAAGGCGGGCTCCTCTTGCTGTTCCGGTTATTATTCTCATTTTATATTTCCGTTTCTTCGGCATAGCTCCCCGCCACATAACAAAATTCAATGCTTTGTATGCAGCAAGGGTCAGTGCTCTAAATATTGTATAGTTATTCATTTTAAGTATACCATATATGCGTAAAAAAAACTATGGTATTTTTAAAATAATTGTAAATTTTAATACGATGATCATTATAAAAAAAGGTAATGACTCTTTATTCAGGAAGAATAATACACAGGACGGTTCCGGTTTTTTAAGTGTATGAAAAAGATGCCGCCGAAAAGGGCAACAAGAACAAAAGAGTATAATAAAAACGACGACCGTATGGTCGACGTTTTTATTGAGGGTGATATTTACATTTCAAACAAATTTCTATTTTGTCTTCGGTAAATTCTTCGGGCTTCAAGTCTTCCGGAAGGAATTTGTCTGCCGTTATCTTTTCGGCGACCATTGAAATATCGAAACATTCGTCACCGGTAACTTGTCTTTGACAGACGAGCAGAAAACGGTTTTATTTTCCAATATTTAAAACTTCCATAACATATTTTGTCTTGTGTCCAATTCGTCCTTTTTGAAGGATGTCCGGATCGCATTGCTGCGATGCTGATATACGAAGCTTAAATAGTAGATAATGAAAGTTATGAAAGCAATCAGAGGACGTTTTTTATAACAAACAGTGAATATACTTATAAAAGAACGAGAAACGGTTATCACGATACAGCTCAGGTGATCCATAAACATATTTATTGCTGACTTAATTAATGTCTGCTGGATAATCATAAAACACATACATCAATAAAGAAATGATGAAAACAATGATTGCACAGGCAGCAATAAATGGATACTGCAGGTTTTGGCTGGTTTTTCAACTGCCAAAACTTCAGTAGACATTATTTATTTGCAAAAACTCTCTTTATGTGCTTTTGCCGCTTCATAATATCGTTTAATATTCCGCTGACCGATTTTTGAGGCCTGCATTGCATCCTCGAGGCCGTCATATTCCATTGAATAATACCCCTCATATCCAGTAGACAGCAGTATTTTAAGAATCTTCTCAAAATCAACGGTTCCATGACCGACGACTGTGCCGCGGAGATAATCGCCGTTGCGGGTATTATACCATTCCTCGCCCGGATATAGTCCGTTTCCTGATTTGAAAAGGTAATCCTTTACATGCACATGTGATATATAGGGTGCAAAATGTCCGACGAATTCTTCCGGTGTCTCCCCGACAAATAAGATATTGCCAAGATCAGCCACCAAGCCGATATCTCGATTAACTTCATTTAATAAAGCATCAAAACGCTCACAGCCGTTGAAAATATAGCCTTGATCTTCGTAAATGCATTTCACTCCGGTTTGTTCTGCATAATCATAAACCTCACGTATGGAATCGACTGCCCGTTTCAGCAGCTGCTTAAAAGGCATTTTTTTAAAATCATGAGAAAGTACCGGATAAATTGTATGGTGCAAATACGGTGAACCAAGCGCTGCCGCAACGTCGGCATAGCGTTTCAGGTTCTCAATCTGTGTTCTGCAATCTTCACCGACAACAGAAACTGCATATGAAAAGCAACAAATGTCTATGCCCTGCTTTTCTGCATATTCCTTCAGCCTTTTTGCTGCAACAACATCAGGTGTTGCAAATTCCTGTACAGGGAAAGGCTCGATAGCAGACAGCCCGGAGGCTTTTGCATAATCGATTTCTTCGGTAAAAGTCATTTTAGGGTCGGGAAGGCCAAAAATTCCAAGTTTCATTTATTGATATTGCCGCCCATACGGGGCGGCTCTCCTGTTGGCTAATTTTATTTTAATGAAGGCTGTCATGAACCCGTATAAAAGGCATCAAACGATTATATATTTTATGCTAAAAGCGAACGCAGCAGATCCCGCGCCATGACAATATCGTTATCCTGCTCCGATCCGCTTATTTCCCGCTCGATAATGAGCGGCCCGGTATAACCGAGTATCCTGAGCTTCCGAATAATAAGCGGTATATCAGCGCGACCTTGACCGAGTGGTTTTTCCTTACCCAAAACACGGCCGCATACTGGATATTCTCCGTCTTTGAAATGTGTATTACGTACATATTTTCCGAAAATGTCTAATGCATCTGCAGGATTTGCTTTCCCATACAGCAGCAGATTGGCGGTGTCAAAATTTATACCAAGATTCATTGTACCGATTTCTTCAATGGTACGCAGCATGGTTATCGGTGTTTCCTGACCGGTTTCAAATAAGAAATATTGTCCTTTATCCTTCAACTCGTTTGCAAGCAGCCTGAGTGCGGTGACTGCCCCTTGAAAATCAGGGTCACATGGGTTTTCCGGCAGAAAACCGACATGAGTAATAATGTCAGTAATGTCTATCATTCGCGCAAAATCACTTGCGGCAAGAAGTTCTTTTACCCGCTGGGAGCGATAAGCAGATGGAACAAGCCCTAGAGTGACCGGGCCGCCATAAAAATTCCATTCCTTAGGGCCTGTCCAGCCTGCCCACAGGGCGGTAATCTCAACACCGGTTTCCGCGGCGGCGTCAATAATCTGTTTTGCGTTTTCCGCTGTATACAGATCCGGCTCCCAGCAGCACAACTGACAACAGTTCATGTCCATTGCTCTGATTTTTATAAATTCGGCGTTAATATCCGTATGACGATGAAATAAAACTAATACTCCGATTTTCATAGAAGTACATTCCTCCGATAATGACGGTTAAATTATTCCCTGAAAATATTTCAGAATCCATTAACAGCATGGTATATACCAATAACTGAAGCTAAGGCTTCGCTTGGTTCATATGGTGAAAAAATCAACTCCTGTAACTATTATTACACAGAGAGGGGTAAAATCAAGAAGGAAAACGGACTTATGTATATGAACCAAAACCTGTTCAAAAAGAAGACGTTTTTCTTTGAACAGTATAACATCATAAACAAGTTTTCGTCAACTGAAGTCATTCAATTTTTATAATATGCAATGATAGTATGTTGACATAAAACGCAATCATGTGTATAATATACTTATACTGCGGTAATCGTTACATAACGGCCGCGGTATTTTGGTATAGCAAAATAAAAATAAAAAGGAGGTTCATATGCCATACAAAGACTTAACCGAAAACAATCTGCAGCTTGCCGCTATGGCCGAAGAATGCGTCGCCGGATCAGCTATTGATCCCGAGCTGTATACTCGGTACGGTGTAAAAAGAGGGCTTCGCGAGCTCAACGGAGACGGAGTACTTACCGGACTTACGAATATCTCCGACATAAGGACGAAAAAATTAGTAAACGGCCAATTAATTCCATGCGAAGGGGAATTGTATTACCGCGGCATCCGGATTGAGGATCTTGTCGACGGCTGCATATACGATGACAGAATGGGCTTTGAGGAGACATGCTTTCTTCTGCTGTTCGGTTATCTTCCGAATCGCGAAAAGCTCTCATCCTTTTCAAATCTTTTAAGCGATTACCGCTGTCTTCCGGATAAATTTGTCCGCGATGTGGTTATGAAGGCTCCGCCGTCAGATATTATGAACGGGCTTACACGCAGTGTGCTTACGCTGTATTCCTATGACCGTTATGCAGATGATATCTCGATCCCGAATGTACTTCGCCAATGTCTGCAGCTTATTTCTGTAATACCGCTTCTTTCGGTATACAGCTATCAGGCTTTTAACCATTATCATAATAAAGCAAGCCTTTATATTCATATGCCGGATCCCGCCCTTTCCACCGCCGGAAATATTCTTGCTCTCCTGCGTCCCGACTGCAAATTTACCGCACTTGAGGCGCGGGTGCTTGATATCTCCTTGATCCTTCATGCTGAGCACGGAGGCGGCAACAACTCGACATTCACAACCCATGTGGTCACGTCGTCCGGAACAGATACATATTCGGCGATATCCGCCGCTCTTTGTTCACTCAAAGGGCCGCGTCACGGCGGAGCAAACATTAAGGTTTCGGCTATGTTCCGAGATTTGAGAAATAAAATAAGCGATTTGGATGACGAAGATGAGATCAAGGCATATCTGAACGATATTCTTGAAAAAAGAGCCTTTGATAAAAGCGGACTTATATACGGAATGGGTCACGCGGTTTATTCGCTGTCCGATCCGCGCGCCAAGATACTGATGTCTTTTGCGGAAAAAATTGCTTCTGAAAAAGGAAGATCGGACGAATACAGATTATTGAACACGATCGACAGGCTCGCCACCTCACTAATTGCCGAAAAGAAGAAAATCTACAAAGGCGTCAGCGCCAATGTCGATTTTTACAGCGGATTTGTCTATGATATGCTGGGAATTCCTCCCGAGCTGTATACTCCTCTGTTTGCCTCCGCGCGTATCGCGGGATGGAGCGCGCATAGGCTTGAAGAGCTGATCGGCGGCGGAAAGATCATACGTCCGGCATATAAAAGCTTATCAGAACCGAAGGAGTATGTCCCTGTTTCAAAAAGAATATAAACATAATCCCGGTGTTTTCGCATTTTTAGTTGAAAATACGTCTTATTTGCGATATAATTATAATTGTATTTTATGCGCTACCATTTTAATATAAGAATTATATGAACGGCGGTGTTAATCTTGATTGAAGATATGAACGTAAATTTTTCAGTGTTGTTTTCCTCCTTTGGCGACCTTGAGGTGACCGTTGATGATACCAAATTTACGTTCATCACGGATATACGTTTACTTGATCTGGCTTATAATAAGGAATTCTGGGAAATGAAGGATCAACTGTTCAGAACCCTTAAGCTTGAAAACAATGATACGCGAAAATATATCCTGCATATTCACCCGTATTACGAAATGTTTGTTGTGAACAAAGACTCTGTCCGTCTTCAGTTGAGAGATTCTACGATTATTTTAAACCAGAATGATCTTTGTATCATTCCCCCTGGTGTCTATCATTATATTGAAGATATAATTTCAATTGACGAAGGTATAAAAGACAGCGTGTATAATCTGGGCTTTTCGTTTTCCTATGAAATCGATTCGTCCGGCAGCAATATATACAACGATTTTCGCCGGGTTTTCTGCGGTTCGGAAATCCGAGTCAAAGAAAACCGCCATGATTTCTGCGAATACATGGTTCGTCTCAAGGAATGTCTGAACAAAGGAAGCAAGCTGAAAACTCAGAAGCTACGCGCCATCCTTTCCGACATAATGTTTGAGCTGTATGACACCTTTGACGGAGGCAGTAAGGAAGCAGTCAAAACCGTAGTGGAAGGCGGCAATTTCAAGCTTTCACATATACACAAAATAAATTATATCATTTCAAATTTCTATATGAACGACCTGACTCTCGAAAAGCTTTCCGAGATTCTTCATATCAGCCCACGTCAGATCAGCCGCATAATAAAAAAAGAATACGGTATGACCTTCAAGGAATGCCTCGTCGAAACACGTATTCAAAACATCATCAAAATGTATCACGAAACAGGCAGCTCACTTGAGGCGCTGGCCGAGGCGGCGGGCTATGATTCAATGAACGGCTTTTATCATGCTTTCCGCAATTATACCGGCTGTACGCCTGCAAAATATTTCAAACGAAGCGAACAAAAATAAAAACCCAACAAAACGGACAAAGTAAAAAAGAAGAAAGCAAAAAGATTAAATATAAAATCATCGAGGCGAATTAATCAAAAATGAACGGTATTTACAAAAATTTTGGCGAGCTTGTCGGGAACACTCCGGCTATTGAGTTTTCACGAGTATCGGAGCTGTACGGTCTTTCCGCACGCCTGATTGCCAAGCTCGAATATTTTAATCCCGCCGGCAGCATCAAAGACAGAGTTGCACTTTACATGATAGAGAACGCGGAGCGCAAAGGCTTGCTTAAGCCGGGGGCGGTGATAATTGAGCCGACAAGCGGCAATACCGGGATCGGTTTGGCTGCCGTTGCCGCGTATAAAGGATACCGCATAATAATTACAATGCCGTCTAGTATGAGCATAGAACGCCGAAAGCTCCTCAAGGCATACGGTGCGGAGCTTGTCCTCACGGATGCTTCACTTGGCATGAAGGGCGCCATACAAGAGGCGCAGCGTTTGTCTTCTGAAATTTCCGGATCGTTCATCCCCGGTCAATTCACGAATCCCGACAATCCGGAGGCGCATTACAGAACCACCGGTCCCGAGCTTTGGACTCAGACCGGCGGAAACATAGATATACTTGTCGCCGGCGCGGGCACTGGCGGAACCGTTACGGGAACAGGGCGTTTTCTTAAGGAAAAAAATTCTGATATAAAAATAATTGCGGCAGAGCCCGCCTCCTCGCCGGTTATCTCCGGCGGAAAGCCCGGTCCTCATAAGCTGCAGGGAATCGGCGCGGGCTTTATACCGGATATCCTCGATATGTCAGTTCTTGATGAGGTGATAAAGGTAACGAATGAAGCAGCTTATGACGCCGTGAGGATGCTCGCCAAGACAGAGGGCATTTTCGTCGGTATTTCATCCGGCGCGGCTCTTTCCGCGGCAATTTCCGTTGCCGGGAGACCGACTTCTTCAGGGAAGACCATAGCTGTGATCCTTCCCGATGCCGGAGACAGGTACCTATCAACTGATCTGATTGATTAAGGCAACCTCAAAAAACGGGAATTTTCACAACATCGCATTTAATAATTATTTTCAGTTATTAGAAGTTACTTAAAATGAATGCGTGACATTTTTGAAAAGCCTTTGTTAAGAAACACAATATTATATCTGCAGAAAAGCCGCGGAATTCCCGCGGCTTTTTTACGTACGAATATAATGTTTAATTGTTATAATACTTGATTACGGCATTTTTCATTAATTGCGATTTTAGCTGTGAGAGCCTGTCATCTGTGGATTTCTTTAGGTCATCAGCGGAAATATCCGGTGAAGCTTTTGAAATTTCAGCTTTTATACTCTCATACAGCTTTTGAGCCATCATTTCGTTTCTTCTGACATTGTACTGGGATTGCAGATATTCTGATGCGGTCATGTCAAGCCCGGCAATATAATCATAAAAGATTTCTTTGTTTGTCGCTTCCTGTATCCATTCTTCTTCAAGCTTGAGTTGGCTTTGAACTTCCATGTCGGAAACTGTAAAACCTTTTTTTAAAGCGTAATCATAAATTAGATACAAGGCGGCGGCTCGGTCTATCGCTTTCTTTTGTTCTTCTTCATTTAAAGAAAAATACATGCTTATTTCATATTCATGTATCTTTACGTCGTTTACTTCTGCCACGACGTTTTTGTTTTCAAACGCTTTTTTATCATTTTTACCGATTTGCAGAAAATCGATTACATCCGCTGATTTAGCCGCAATAATCAGAACAGATGTGAGGATTATTAAAGCGAGTACCGATATAAATATTGCTTTTTTTGATATTCGGGATTTGTTTCTTTTCGTATTCATAAAGCCCTCCAATTTGTATAAAACTGATACCGTCCCCCCGGAACAGGCGAGGCCTGTTCCGGGGATATGGCTTTTTACTGGGAAAGAGAATTACCCGTCTAGGGCGGATGGACGCGTCGATGCTTTTTATAATGATTTAGTCAAGATATAACATAGTATCAACTTCCAAAGGAGATTTTGATTCTATCGAATTGCGGAAATATTCTTCTTTTTCGAATATTGCGTCGAAATTATACTTGCGAATGCATTTATATGAATACATTTCGCGCTTTATTAATTTGTTATAAATTGTTGTTACTTCATCTTTTGTCAGCTGTCCGGCATATATTATTTCCGGAATGCTGAATGATGTTGAAGTCTTGTGCGCAAACAAATCATAGGCTTTTTTTTGTACTGAGATTTTTGATTTCCGTAAATAGAATTTTATATCAGTTTTAAATTCACGGTCAAAATATCTTAATTCATATGCTTCTTCCCATTCTTCCCAATTTCTAAAATAATCATCTACTGTTTTGGCATTCCCACAGTATAGAATTTCCGGAGGAGGCAAATTGCTGTAATAATATCCCCTATTGTAATATAAGTCTTCATAAACATCCCTCGATATATTGAAATGTTCAACAAA
>JAYFRN010000044.1 GCA_034925865.1 Oscillospiraceae bacterium
ATGCGTGACAGGTGAATAGTTCGCTTCTCGCTTCGGGAATTGTCAGCTTGTATGTATCAACGCCGTTTTCACCGCTACTGACAAAAACATCGTATATTCCGTAAGGGTACGGAACAAAGCCTTCTATTTTGCTGTCTTCTCGAAGCTGTGCCCCGGTGGCGGAAAGCTTTTCGCGCAATTTTTCCTCTGTCAGTTTTACGGCTTTGAGCGCGTCTGACAATTCTAGGCTCTTTCCCCGATACAGGTCATAGAAATGCGTATTTACATACTTGAGAGTTCCTTCCGGATCGTAATAAAGCACAGCAAAAGCATAATTCCCATCGATGCATGTGCTTTCGCATTTGCGGGTTATCTGGCTTAAATCGCTGGTATCGTTGTTGAATTTTTCGACGATCCTGTTATCGGCGTCGCAAATAATTCTGCGCGCTTCACTATAGTTTTCATAATTAAAATTGTTTATTGCTTCATCGAGAATCTCCCAATTAAATGTTTCATAATTCATGCTTATCCCTCCGCCAAATGTGGAATCAGTTTCCGCGACCAGCTCGGAAAGCTGCGCCGGCGTGAGAGGAACGCGCTCCTCCGTTTGTGTTTCAGAGGGAACGCCTGTTTCAGGTTCTGTTTCGACAGAATTCCCTGTTTCGACAGGACTTCCTGTTTGAGTGGAATCCTTGGTTTCGGATATAGGTTCTGTCTCATGTACAGTCAACGGAGAAATACCGGTTTTCGCTCCGGTTTCGGTAAGCCCGGAGTCAGACGAGGGCTTTTGAGAACATGAAGCGAATGCGATAAGCGTAAATACCGTTACAACGGATAAAGCCGCGGCTATAATTCGTGTTTTCTTCATAAACGAAATCCTTTCTTCTAATAAAAACACTTCCTGCTAAAATATAAATCGGCTGCTCGACTTTTAATCATATCTTTTTAATTCAGCTTTTTAGATATAAATTCTTTCATATCATATGAAGACACAAGAGCATATCCGCCGGATATAATAATGCGCTCACCAGCGTTTTTTCCTATAATTCTTTCGAAGGATTTCGGAACCAATTTACCTGATTCTCTCTTAAACGTGTATATTCCAAGATAATTATCACTTGTACTGTATGACCAATTTACGATAGTTATATTTTCAAAGTTTTCGTCAATATAAATACTATCTTCTTCATTTAAATATTCTGTTAAATTAAAAGTTACATAAGGAGATGTGATTTTTGTATATTCGAGATTTGTCTCATCCGTAAGTATCAGATAATCCCCTCGCGTACAGTATATACGTTTCCAATTTTCAATCACCCAGCTTTTTTCTGTTTCGGTATTAAAAATGCCAAATCCTATCGCCCATTCCCATCCGCTTATATTATATAAAATGTATTTATTAAACAATACACCATATAATGATGCTGAGGTTCCTATATCATAATATATTTCATATGGTATACGTTTATATAATACTTTCTTAAAGCCATCGGATTTGCGAGTAGCATTGATGGATCCGCCGGAATCACGTTCTACAACCCATCCTCCGGATTCAATCCTTGTGGGGATGTTATATATTTCACCATCCGCCATATCGATTAATTCAGGTTGTGCATTAATAAGTGAAGGATTAAATGAACCGTCATATTCAAGGCGGTAAGTTTTATTCAAATTGCCTTCAGAGGAATAAACTGATGTTTTAATGTATAAAAAGCCATCTATAGTTGATAATGCACATGATAAGTCAGCTCTGATATAATCACTGTCATTAATCACAATTTTTCTATCACATAAACAATCATGTTCTATATCGTAAAATAAAAGTGTAAGTCCGGTGAAACAGTCGGTTACTTTCCCGTCAATTGTACTTGTATAATTGCTTTTATTTGCCGCTATGACAGGAGCATACGGAAGAACCCATTCATCTCTGCTGTACCCATAATATCTGAGTATCACGTCATATCCGGCTTTTTTGACCTGCTCCGTCAAATCTATCTTATTCCATCCTTCTCCATATCCAAGGTAATTCTCTGAAGATACCGGTTCTTCTTCACTGTCATTTATCGTTTTTGCGGTTATCAGTTTTAATTCAAGACCGTCGAATTGAAATTCATAACGCATTGTTTTTCTGCCGTAAGTAAAACCGAATCTTGCCGCATATTCACATACCGCATCGACAATTATCCGGTTCCCGATAATACTGATTTCGGAAATCGATCTGTTCAATACAGTAGAAGCATTTGTGATTTCCAAATGAAAATCGCTGTCGTTTTGCGTTAATATTGTATGGTTTTTGCAAAAGTTAATTTTATCCGGTCCGATTTCAAACAGAGTTGAAAAGCAATCACCGAAAATGCTTTTTATCTCCTGATTAGAGATATTTATTATTTTCCTTGAATTATATGTATTTTCTGATATCTTTGCGGGGTCAATAGCAGTTCTTCCGGTCATATATATCGCGGCGGCAATAGTATTTGCATCGCATTTCAATGGTCTTTCTGTCGATACATCATCGACAAACATCTGCAGACAATCTGCGAAATTCAATGCAAGTATCTTTAAAATTTCTTCTGGTTCTTCATCACCATCTCTCCAGTACGCTCCAGTGGTTGTTTCGCAGAAATATTTCTTTATCTCATCGCTCTTTTTTCCGTATTCGTCAAAGGTTATATAATGCACCTCGATGCGTTCAAGTCCGTATGTCCGGCGTATATTATAGTTTACATAATACGCGAGTTCCTCCCGCTTATCCGAAAACACGGCGTTTTTATCAGCAAATTCAAAGAAATCCTTTATTATTTCTGCATTCAATTCGTCCGACGATGTCCGAGGTAGAGCAAATCGCTCGGCAATTACCGCGTCTTTATATGTCGCCTTATTGGTAACGTCGAACATCGCTTCTTTACTTTCGTTTCCTGATGCGTGACAGGTGAATAGTTCGCTTCTCGCTTCGGGAATTGTCAGCTTGTATGTATCAACGCCGTTTTCACCGCTACTGACAAAAACATCGTATATTCCGTAAGGGTACGGAACAAAGCCTTCTATT
>JAYFRN010000045.1 GCA_034925865.1 Oscillospiraceae bacterium
GACTGCGGATGATACATTCCTATCATTTCCCGCAGCAACTCTTCTCTGCGTGGATCTCTTTTCTCTCTTGTCATTTTTTTCAACTCCCATTTTTTATTATATTACTTTTTGAGAGTTTACACAAACCATTTTACACTGTCACGTGCTTCTTATATTATCGCATTTACGTTAGTGTAAAAAGGCATTATTCAGCAAAGGTTCAATTGCTGTAAACAATATCATAGAAAAAGTGTCGCTTGCTACAGCGACACTTTTTATTGATTTATTATTATTAATTGCATAACCGCCGTGTTCATAAACAACAAGCCAAATATAATATCGTTACATACAATCAAGGAAACCATCGCTCATATACTATATAAAGAAGTATGATATCAATTGAATAAATTCGAGATAAACCGATAGCGCAAAGAGAGGAGTATATTTATGACAAAAACATCAAAAGGACTTGTCGAATACTGTAAAGCACAGCTGGGACGTCCTTATTGGTATGGCGGCTTCGGACAGCTTGGAAATGTCAGCGATCTTGAATGGTATGCAAACGCATATCCTGCATATTGGTCCGCAGAGCGGGTCGATAAGGCAAAGGAAAACCATATAGGACAAAAAGTCCATGATTGTGTCGGGCTTATAAAGGGATATTTATGGAGCGCGGATAATAACAGTCCGGCTAAATACCGTGAAGATCAGGATGTATCCGCGAATGGTATGCGTATGAAATGTATCGAAAAAGGTGATATCGCCAATATTCCGGAAATACCCGGTGTACTTGTGTTCCTGCCGGGACATGTCGGCGTGTATATAGGCGGCGGAGAAGTGATTGAAGCAAGGGGATTTAATTATGGCGTTGTTAAAACTAAGCTTGATGAACGTCCTTGGAAATGGTGGGGCAAATGCCCTTGGATAGATTACAGAATCGGGTCTGAGAGTGATAATGCCGGAATAACAGCCGGAAGCAGTGTTATGATTGTGTCCGGTGCTAAATATATAAATGGAAAACTGGTTCCGCTCCGTTATATCGGCAAAAAAATGACTGTTCTGAGCTTGTCGAAAGATAGGACAAACGCGTTGATTCTGCAGCTTTTTTCACGTATTGAAATTAAATATTTGAAGAAGATATAAACAAAGGAAAGTTGTGAGATAGGAGAGAAATTAAATATTATTAACTCGGTAGTAAATAATTACCATTATTAGAAAGAAAAAGCTCTGGTATATGGGTTTCTCTCTTTAAGTGGTAATTATTTAAATACCGAGTTAATAAATTGCGGTGAGGTATACTATATTGCTGTTTTATAATTATCGTGCTAATATTACTAAATGGATAATATGCGTTTTTATAACACAAAAAATCAAAATTTTTCCTGAGGATTCAAAAAAAGGAACCTTTCAAACGTCTTATATACAGAGAACGCAAATATAAAGCGTTCCGCGGATCAAGGAGTTGTGGAATGGACAAAGAAGAATTGAAACGCAGTTACATCAATATGAAGAACGGAGACAGAGCAGCCTGCGAACGGATATACAACGAACTCAAAACACCTGTGTATGTTATTGCGCTCCGGTATACAAAGGACAGATATAAAGCGGAAGACATAGTACACGATGTTTTCGTCAAGCTGTTTAATTCAGGAGAAGGTAATGTCTACGTAGAAAATCCCCGGGCGTGGATATTCCGGATGGCGCGCAATCTGGCTATAGACTGCCTCAGGGAACGCAGAGCGGATTCTCTCGATGACGATGATAATAGTGAAGGCCAAAGTCTTCAATATGAATCCGACGATTACGAGACCGCGTCGGAACGGCTCGATACCGAGAATGCTCTTTGTCGGCTCCCTAAGGATGAACTTGAAATCGTAACTCTGCGGGTTAACGGCGAGCTGAAATTTATAGAAATATCTGCTGTTACCGGACTGCCGGAGGGAACTGTATATTCTAAATACCGCTCCGGAATATCGCATTTGAAGGCTTTAATGTCATGAACGGCAAAACCTTGATTCGTATCCGGCAAAAAACGCCGGGGAAAGGCATTATGTAATGAAAAGAACAATAATAGCTTTATTTTCTGCCGTCATCGTTTCTCTGCTGCTTGCGACCGGTGTTGCAGCTGACGCTCCGATTTATAACGGAGCGATAATAAAGACCAATGCGGTGCAAAACCATAAACTGTCTGTCGATGAATTGATCACCAGATGGGAAAATGTCGGATATCCTGATGATATCGGAGGAATTTACCCTGGTAAAGAGCAAGAAGGATACATCATCGCTCTTGTAAATCCAACCGAAGCCAGAAAAGCAGAATTGCTTGATATGCTAAACAAAGCGGAGAATGTTGATTTCGTTTCTGTTCAATACTCATATAATGAGCTCACAACAATTTATAATGAGATTGAAAAAGAATACTTAGGTAAAGGCGTAGTTGCTGTCAATATAACAATTACTGACAACAATGTAGAAGCCATGGTGAACGCAGATAATGTTGACGATGTCTCTGCCAAATTATATGAAAAATATGGGCACAAGATAGCTGTATTTGCCGTACAGCCTGGTCTTGGCGGGTCAACTATTAGCGTACCGTTAAATGATTCTAATATTCCGCAAAAAAAAGATTCTTCATTGATATATTTCATAGCTTCTGCCGCGATAGCTGCAGTGGCTGTTGCCGGAGTGTCTTTAAAGCAAAAAACAAGAGTTTTGTCGACCTCGACCGGAGACAATGTAACTGTTCAATCGGATGAAAAGCTCAGTAAAAAGCAAGTCCTTCAGGCAGTAAAAGACATAAAAATTCAAAACAGCAGCGATATTTTCGAGAGTATTATAAAGGACAGCAATAAAAAGAGCTGAGTTATAAATTGCTGAGTATATAATAAAACTGTAATATATTTTCTCGTAAATACAGTAGATAACCAATAAATAAAAAGCAAGCTGAAGCTTCTACCTATGTTTTAGAGGGAAGCTTCAGTTTTTATAATTTTAAATCTAATACTGTGTAACATTTAAATGTTTATTATCGGATACAAATGCTTGAGCTTCACTCGGGCATCCTCATTAGAGAAATGCCAATCAATACCACGTTGTTTTTCATTACGGCTAATCGCCCATGGCTTCAGAAGATTGCGAAGAGTGTCTAAATCGGGAATGCGGTTGCTGGCAATACATTGCCGACCGAGAGCCGAAAGTTCAATCTCAGCCATATCGAGCCAACTTCCATGCTTGGGCGTGTAATGGATTTCAAGCC
>JAYFRN010000046.1 GCA_034925865.1 Oscillospiraceae bacterium
CAAGAGTAATTGCGTCATCGCTGTTATCGGCGGTTATGAACAGGTCTCCGTCTATCACCATATCGTGGAGAGTTACTCCGGTTTTGGTGATTATTACATTCCCGTCGACATCAGTAGAAAATGTACCGCTTGCGCAATACAGAACTATGCATCTGTCAAGCATTGCGATAAACTCTGCTCTTGTCAATGCTTCTTTTGGATTCAAATAACCGTCATCGCCTAAAACAATGCCCGCATTCTGCATTGCCGCAACCGATTCCACTGCCCATGCGGAAATGCTGTCATTGTCTTTGAAGGTCGAGGTTGCGTCTGCTGATGAATACTTGAATGAATTGGCAAGCACAACAATAGCGGCCTCGCGGGTTAATACTGTATTTGCATACACATAATCCGTCGGCTTTCCGTTGCCCGGGAAGAACTTTAAATATATATTCAGCCAGTCCCCGTATGTAATTGCCTCATCCGGATGAAATCCGTCAGAGAAGGTTGTTATTATTCCGTTGTCTCCCCATTCTCTGATTGCCGCTTCGGCCCAGTGACCTACTATATCACTGTAATTATCCGTGGCAGATATCGGAATACATGCCGCGGAAAAAACAAAAGCGACCACAAGAAAGATACTGATAAAGGTTCTTTTCATGGTTTCCTTCCTATATTACAGAGATACTTGAATAATATGAAATCTCTGTAAATACAGGATAATATTACACTATATTTCATATTTTGTCAATAAGTATCATAAAAAAATATATTATCATATTAATATATTATTTTCTGCACATACTTATATATAGTATTGTCTCAAAAACTATTTATGGTATTTTATAATGGTATCCGTAACATGATATCATGCTAAAATAACATAATAAAATGCGTGACGCTGCCGCATATCGATATATATACAGCAGCGTCTTTTCTTATATTGAAATACCGTATATTTCCGAGTATTTTTTTTGCAGATATCTTATATAAAAATCCGGATTGAATTTTCCGCAGACTTTTTTAAAAAGCTCGGTGGGATTATACATACTGCCATATTTCCAGATATGTTCACGATTCCATTCGTTTATTGCTTTGATGTTTTTATTCTTCACTTCGCTGTAAACATTTATTTCCTTATTCATTGTATCAAGTATCTGCGCTCCATATGCCGATCCGAATGCGTAAGATGGAAAATATCCGATGTTTCCGTTTGACCAATGACTGTCCTGAAGCACACCGTGTCTGTCGTCAGGAACAACAACACCGAGATATTCCTTGTAAAGTCGATTCCATTCCGAAGGGAGGTCATGCGCTTTAATATCACCGTCGAACATTGCTTTTTCAAGCTCGTATCTTATCATAATGTGCATACAGTAAGTAAGCTCATCTGCTTCCGTTCTTATAAGTGAAGGTTCGGATTTGTTTATCATCTTATAAAATCTATCCGTATCAATATCTTTTAGCTGCTTTGGAAAGCAGCGTTTTAAATATTGCAGTATTAATTCGCAGAATTCACGGCTGCGTCCGATGATGTTTTCATAAAATCTCGATTGGCTTTCGTGAATTGCCATTGATACGCCTTTTTCGAGACAGGTATTCATAAGCTCGTCCCCTATACCCAACTCGTAAAGAGCGTGCCCGCCTTCATGGACAACGCTATATAGTGATGAGGATAGCTGGTTTTCATAATAGTGAGTTGTGATCCGCACGTCTTTCTTTGAAAATTGAATTGTAAACGGATGTTCCGTTTCGGAGATGATGCATGAACGGCGGTCTATTCCGAGAATATCTATTAAATATGAAGAAAATCCACGCTGTTTATCAACCGGGAAATCCTGCAGTAAAGGAGAATCATCTATTTGGTCGGCTTCACTGACGGCATGTACAAGCGGAACAAGCTTTTTACGTAAATTTGTAAAAAATGCATCACATACTTCACTCGTGAGTCCCCGTTCGTATAAATCGAGAGCAATATCATATGGCTTTTTAGTGCTGTCAATATACGCGGAGAATCTGATATTAGAATCAAATATTTTTTGAAGATAAGGTTCAAAGGAAGCAAAGTCGTTATTTTCTTTGGCTTTATGCCACACAGCATCCGCGTCTGAAATCAATTTTTGGTAATCAACATATTCTTTTATCGGGATTTTTCTTATTATGTCGTAATCGCGATACAGCTCCTCCGCTTCGCGTGCGTTTATCGGATGAAGCTCACTTTTTATTGAAAGCAGGTATTCCAGCATCTCGATATTTTCAGGAGCCGTAGAAAGCTCGTATGAAATTCTTGATAGCTCTCCAAGTGTATTTCCCCGAATTAAAGCGGAGGTTTCCGGTGCTGTTGTCGCACCGTCATAATAAATCAGCCCCTGGGCATGATTAAGCGCAAACAAAGTGTTTTCGTATGCTTTGAGTTTTTCAAGAGCGTTTTCTTTATTCATAACATATTTCCTTTCTTTGATAATATTGGAAGTATATCACAAACACTATTTTTTTTCAACCTGACTTGCATAATTATTAAAAAGGTAATAAAATAATAATTGTCTCGTATTAGAGATAAACTCATGTGCCAGAAAAAATTAATTATTCGAAAGGTCATTAATATGAACGAAGCAAAACAAATGCCCGCAAAAGAAAACAAAAGGTTTGTCAATCTTGATTTATTGCGAATAGTCTCAATATATACGATGATTATTGTTCATACGGCAGCTATGAAATGGTACAGCGAGCCCGTGGATTCGTATAACTGGATGATTATGAATATATACGATTCGCTGGTAAGATTCTGCGTGCCTGTATTTATTATGCTTTCCGGATGGAATATGCTCGACCCGAAAAGAACAAGCTCAATCGGAGAGCTTTACGGAAAGCGTATTTTAAGACTCGTTACCGCTTATATATTCTGGGCCGCCGCTTACGTTTTTTATGATAAAATCGACTTGATTGCGGCGGGGCAAAAGCCTTTTGAAAGTATATATGATTTCATCAATGCAATTATCGTAGGACATTTCCATTTATGGTTCGTATTTATGCTTGTCGGATTATATATAGCAATTCCTGTTTTAAAGCCGATCGCGGAAAACCCGAAAACAGCACGATACTTTCTCGCTGTGTCGTTTTTTGCCGCTATATTCATGCCTGCCTTCAGATATGTTCCGATAATCGGTACTTTTACTGCGCAGATAAATGAAAAACTTCGTCTCGACGTTTTTTTAGGCTATTCGTTTTATTTTGTTTTAGGTTATTATCTGAAAAATTTAAAAATTTCAAAATTGATAAAGCTTATTATATATTCGGGAGGAGCGGCCAGCGTAATCGCCACCGTATACCTTACATATTTGTCTTCGGTACTCAAGAATATCAAGTGCGAACTTTTTTACGAGTATTTATTGCCTACGACTATGCTTGCCGCTCTCTCCGTATTTATCTTTTTCCGAGATACAGTTGGAAAAATAAAATTCTCACAAAAAGCAACAAAAATAATTTCATATATATCGGGCTGCTCGTTCGGTATGTATCTTATTCATGATTTTATTAATATGAATCTTGTCAAAATGGGGCTCACTGTTGTTTCTGTAAATCCTGTTTTTATGGTTCCGTTATTTGCTTTTATTGTTTTTATTATAAGTTTTATTGCTGTGAGCATCATAAAGCTTATCCCCGGATTAAATAAATTTATTGTTTAATTTGAATTTGTTGAAATAACGTGCAATAAAAGGGCAATACTGTGCGTTATTATGATGACAGGAGGCGATATGATGTGTATTCAAATAACGGTGTTGAATCATATGAAGATGTAATGCTTTTACAAGCAGACAAAAAAGCACAATTTGAGGTTGAGATTGAATTATGCATTGCCGGAATCGCTTGTGGTGAAGCAAAGGCTTTGGAAAAGCTTTATCGTCTGACTAAAAGCTCCGTTTACGGATATTCACTATCGATTCTAAGGAACCGTCATGATGCGGAGGATGTCCTGCAGGACACATATGTAAAAGTATTTACATCGTCCGACTCATACCATCCGGGAGGGAAGCCTCTCGCATGGATATTGACGATTACCAGGAATCTGGCAGCAGATAAATTCAGAGCATATAAAAAGTTGGCTTACTTCGACGAAGATACCGCGGAAGCTTTATTCACGGATACCAGCCTTGAAGACAGCGAAGATAAAATGCTTTTAGAGGCTGCCATGAATATTCTTGATTACGATGAGAGACAAATCGTCATGCTTCATGCTGTAAGCGGATTTCTGCATCGTGAAATAGCAGAGTTTTTAAAAATACCTCTATCAACCGTCCTGTCAAAATACAACAGATCAATTAAAAAATTAAAAAATGCCATGGAGGGGAAATACGATGGCAATAACAGAGAATGAAATTCTAAATGGTTTATCCAACGCTGTTGACAACAGTGTTCCTGACATTATAGGAAAGATCCTCTCCGAATGCAGTAACGGGAGGACGAAAAAAGATATGAATGATCAGAAAAACACCATCGAAAAGTGTGCTGTAAAATCAAAGAATTACGCACATAACGGAATATTAAAGCGAATCATAGCTATCGCCGCTGCGTTTGTATTGATTGTAAGCGGAGTGTTCGTATACGGAGAATTCAATAAGGTTTCCGCGGCTGCTTCAACAATCGAGCTTGACGTCAATCCCAGCATAGAGATAAATGTCAGCAGTGATAATAAAATAATATCGGTTATAGCAAAAAACGCGGATGCGGAAAAAATCCTTGAGGGTCTCGATTTTGAAGGAGCTACGGTTGATGTCGCAATCTATGCAATTATAGGCTCTCTTGTGGAACACGGATATATAAACGAGCTTCATAATTCGATACTTGTTACAGTTGATAACGGAGACGAAGGTCAGCGTGATGCAATTGAGAAGCATGTCGTAGAAACCATTGACTCGGTATTGAAGAGCAATTCCGTTGAGGGAGCGATCATAGCCCAATCCGCATGCGGAAACCAAACGGCAAAGAATGCTGCATCGCAATACGGAATTTCTGTAGGGAAAGCAACCTTTATCTCCAATATTATTGCTAAAAATCCTGATTTGGATTTTGAAACGCTATCTACGCTTTCAATCCATGAATTGAATCTTCTCATACAGCCATCAGAGGAAGAAACAGACGAAACCGGTGAAATCGAAAAAACCGAAGAGCCTGAAGAAACCGATGATATGTATTCTCTGGGCACGCCCAGCGAGCTATCTTATATAGGAGCCGGCAACGCAAGAAAAATTGCTATGGAGAATGCAGGAATTGATAGGCAAAACGATCTTGATTCATTCTCAGCAAAACTTAATTGTAATGATGGCAAAATTGTATATAATGTAAAGCTCATATATAACGGCACAAAATATGAATACGAAATTGATGCGCTTAACGGAGAAATATTAAATAGCATTAATTCACCGGCTGAAGATGAGCAAAACAACGGCAACGGAAATAACGGAAAAAGCAACAACGGAAACAAAAATAACGATCAAACTGTGCCCGCTACTGGCTTTGAAAATGAAAAGAATAATAACGGCAACGGAAACGGCAATGGAAAACAAAACAGCGAGGATAATAAGAAAGAACTGATTGATATCGAGCAGGCAAAAGCGATAGCCTTCGAAAAAGCTGGAATTGATTCATCTGCGGATATCGATTTAAAAACTGATTTTAATACAGAAAACGGAGTATCAAGATATGAAATCAGTTTTATATACGACGGTATCGAATATGATATAACCGTAAACGCTATATCCGGGGCTGTCATAAAATTCAGACATGAATATTGCGAAAACAAAGATACAAACGCGATTGCTACTGAAACTGAAGAAAAAAATAATAACGGCAAAGACAACAGCAATGGTAACAACGGAAATAAAAATAGCAATGAAACCGCGCTAGTTACAGGATCTGAAAATGAAAAGAATAATAACGGCAAAGGCAATGAAAACAGCGAAAATGAACAATCGGGGAAATACATCGATATTGAACTCGCAAAAAACATAGCATTTAAAATGGCAGGGATTTTATCAGAAACCGATACGGAATGCAGTGTTAATGTATGTGATGAAACCGGCGCCTGCCGACGTTATGAATTAAAGTTTACAGCTAATGGTTGCGATTATTGCGTTACAGTAAACGCTATTACCGGATCGGTTGTGAAATTCGATAAGAAAGATAACGGCAATCCGAGTTCAACCGGTAGCGAAAATGATAATATTAGCGAAAACAACGGCAACGGCAACGGAAACGGCAAAGGAAAAGGAAATTAAGAAATATTTTCATTAAACAACGCCGCAGCATATAATGTGCTGCGGCGCTGTTTTGCGGTGCGCCAGGCAGGCGTGTTTACTCGGCGGTGAAGTCCGCTGCAGACTTGACAGCAGGAACTGTTAGTCGAAGACAAGGCATCAATCGCGAGGCTTAACGCTTGTCATTACAAATAAAAACTCGCAAAGGCGGGATACTTCAATATCCTCAACATTTACGAGTACTTGTATTCTGTTTATTAACTCGGCATTTAAATAATTACCGTAAAACAAGGCTTATTTAAATGCCGTTAATAATTAACCTCCGTACCAAACGTTACGTTCGGTGGCCGGTTAACCAACTAATGATTAGCCTCCTGCTTGATTGGCTGATCCAAATGATTAATAATCGGTAATCAAATCAAATAATGATTTTTAAGTTATAAAGCACTATTTGGCTTTCTTCGAATTATTTACCGGATGATTCAATCAATGTTACATATCTTTCTCGTGCAGATTTGATTATAACATCCCATTTAACAGGTATTGTTTCTTTTGCCGCAGCGCCTACATCTTTGGCTTTGGGAAGGGCATGTATGATGGCATTGCATAGGCTTTCCGGAGAATCATCGCATAAAAAACCGTTGTATGAATCCATTATTCCCTCGGATGCACAGGACCCTTTTACCAGTATGGATGGAGTTCCTGCCGCGGCGGCTTCACGCATTACCATAGGCGCGTTGTCATATATTGAAGGAAAAAGGAAAAGATCGCATGACGCATATACAGACATGAGCCTTTCACGGTCTGATATATGACCTGGGAAAATAAATTTATCCTGTAATCCGAGCTGTTGAACATAACCGACTATTTCGTCAAAGTCCGGACCGGAACCGATTAAAAGCATTTTAAAATCATGTTCCATTGAGTAAAGCTTTAAAGCGTCAAGTGTGCATCTTATATTTTTTTTCCAATTCATCTGTCCCACAAAAAGGAATAGAGGCATTTCAGACGCACCATATTCGTTTCTTATTTCCCGGGAAATATCTTTTTTCGGATTCCATGGATTTGTGCCGTTGGGCATTATATATATTTCCTTTTTATATCCGTAGGAACTAAGCACATCGGCAGTTGCTGTGTTGACCGTCCAAACCTCTGTACACTTGTTGTAGAAATCTACAATAGATTTTACCATAAGCCTGGCGACTCTTTTGCTTTTTGTTTTCTTGTAAAAATCGTCGTAATATTTTGAGTGAAATGTAGCAACAATGGGAACATGCTTGATTTGTGAAAGCCAAAGAGCCTGATGCCCCGCTCCAAAAGGGCTGTGTGCGTGTAAAATATCAAAATTTATGCCAAGAAGTACTTTTTGAAATGATATATCGGTAAACGGAAGACCTATATGATAAGCTTCGCCCGCAAGCTTGACGCTTTTATACAGCAATGTTTTAAAAGCTGTCGGACCTTCATCGTTTTCAGCGTTTGGCGCTATATAATAACATTCATCTCCGGCAGAAGTCAATTCAATAGCATAATTCTTGACTACTGTGCCTACACCGTCCAAGTGAGGCGGATATACATCGCAAAATTGTCCTATTATCATAATTAATTCTGCCGAATCCTTTATATTTATTGGTTTTTATCAGTATTTCCAGTATAACACTAAATTGTGAATAATTCAATATAAACGTTTTCGGTATCGCAATATAATGTTGGGAAAATAATAATATAAATCATTATACATATAATATAATGTTTCTATAATAATATTCAAAAACAATATTAAGTTGCAGTTCCGGGTTTAAAACCAGGTATATAAAAATCAGCAAATAAAGTTATAGATATCGTCAATCAACTTTTATCAGACTACATATTGACATTTTGCTTCTTTTATGGCATAATATAAATATTACGAAATAGTGAATATTTATTTGATATTGATATCGATACTTTCACGCTTATTTTTTTAGAAGGTGGCTAATATATGGATTTGTTTCAAAAGTGTTATGATTATAAGCTTGCCGACGAAATCAAGGAAAAAGGTGTTTATCCTTATTTCCACGCTCTTCAGTCGAGGCAGGATGTTGAAGTGATAATGGAAGGCAAACGGCGGATTATGCTCGGTTCCAATAATTATCTTGGACTGACTGCATGCAACGAAGTTATGGAAGCTTCACGTAAAGCGCTTGAACAATACGGAACAGGCTGCTCCGGATCAAGATTTCTCAACGGCACGCTTCAAATGCACCTTGAGCTGGAAACTGAATTGGCCGCTTTCTTGAGAAAAGAGGCTTGTGTCGCTTTTTCAACTGGATTTCAGACAAATCTCGGAATAATTTCTGCTCTTGTCGGCATTCATGATTATGTTATATGCGACAGAGAAAACCATGCAAGTATTTACGACGGATGCCGTCTTAGTCATGGAAAAATACTGTATTATGAACACAGCGATATGAAGGATCTTGAGGACAAGCTCCAAAAGGTTCCTGAAAACCGCGGCATACTGATTGTGACTGACGGCGTATTCAGTATGGGCGGAGATATAGCTAATATTCCCGGAATTGTATCTCTGGCAAAAAAATACGGAGCCAGAGTCATGGTCGACGACGCTCACGGTCTCGGAATCCTCGGTGAAGGAGGAAGAGGCACTGCAGATTACTTCGGGCTGGCAAAGGATGTCGATATATATATGGGCACCTTCAGTAAATCCCTCGCGAGCCTCGGCGGATATATGGCTGCCGACAAGAAGGTTGTCGACTTTGTTAAACACACCTCCCGTCCGTTCATTTTTGCCGCTTCGATCACTCCTGTGAGTTGTGCCGCGGCGCTTGCGTCGCTGAGGTATCTTGAAGCTCATCCGGAGATCGTAACGCGTCTGCGCGAGCTATCAAAATACGCACGGGAAGGCTTCATAAAACGCGGTATATCTATAATTATGTCCGAAACACCGATAATACCGATTTATACATATGAAGCTCTCAATACGCTGGAATGCGCAAAAGCAATATATGACGCGGGAGTATATGTGAATCCGGTGCTTCCGCCTGCAACAGCTCCGAATTCGTGCCTGCTGAGAACAAGCTATATGGCTACGCTTACGAAACCCCTCATCGACGAGGCTCAGGATATAATTAAGACAGTAATGGATAAAAGAAAATGAAAATCGCGGTAATCACCGGCGGCTCAAGCGGAATCGGCAAAGAGCTCTGCGCACTCTGTGCAAATGCCGGTTATAAGATTTATGAATTGAGCAGACATGGCGAAGATAGTGCCGGTATAATTCATATCACAGCGGATGTTTCCGATCAAATGTCTTTAAAAAGCGCATTTGAAAAAATATCATCTGAAGAACGAGGAATTGATCTTTTGATCAACAATGCCGGAATTGGCATATCTGGTTCTGCTGAAAATACCGAATACACTGACGCAATGAAACAAATTAAAGTTAATTTCATCGGCATGTATCTTTGCTGTTCTTTCGCAATGCCTTTGCTTAGAAATAATAAAGGCAGAATAATCAACCTAAGCTCTGTTGCCGCGGTTCTTCCAATACCTTTTCAATCCTTTTATTCGGCTTCCAAAGGCGCGATCAATGCTTTTTCCCTAGCTTTAAGAAACGAAGTCCGTGACTTCGGGATTTCCGTTTGCGCGGTAATGCCAGGTGATGTATGTACCGGCTTTACCGATGCCAGAATAAAATCAAGTAAGGGAAACGAAGTGTATGAGAGCCGTATCGGACGTTCTGTTTCGGTAATGGAGCATGATGAAAAAAACGGTATGAGCGCGGAATATGCTGCACGTAAAATATTTGATATATCTCAAAAGCGCAATGTGGCTCCGCTGTATACAATAGGAAACAAATATAAGCTTTTAGTATTTATATCTCGTTTCCTGCCAGTTTCGGCTATAAACCGAATTGTGTATTCTTTATATTCTGGAAATTCAAAATAATTAAGAATAATTATAATATTGGCATTAATTAAGGTAATCTCCAATAACTAAAACTAACATCATAATGAGAAACAGTCGTTGCAGTTACACAATCGTTTTTTAAATATAATATTGCGAAATATCATGTTTTAGAAATTGCTTTAAATTATATGATTACCGACATCATCACATTGTTGATGTAATGTTAAATACGTAAATAAAGACGCAGTCTAAATGTATAATAGACTGCGCCTTTTTATTAACTCGGCAATTAAATAATGACCCACTTAAAGAGAGAAAAGACTCTGACATATGACTTTTAATAACTATAACTTACGACTAAATGAGAAGTGCTGTCGATGTCTTTGTCGCTGTTGTTGTTGCTGTCGCACAATCGATTTTTAAATACAATCTAATTATCTAACGGTCAATTGAAATCACTTTATATGAAATTTGTGTGTATTAGTCTTCATACGAAACAATACTCCCGTACATGCAATTGCTATCGCCATAGCTCCGGCGTTAATAATAGTCTCTACGGCAACATTTACGCCATTGGCTGTATCATTTGATACAAAATAAACCATGGATTGGTATAATCCGGTTCCGGGAACAAGAGAAATAATTGCCGGAGTGATAAAAACGGTGACAGGCATTTTTTTATGCCTTGATAAAATTTCAGCTCCGATTGACATGAGAAGCGTTCCAAAGAAAAAGCCGGCGGCAATATTGATATAACGCTGTGTAAACAGATAAACCACATAACCTGCTGCACCCAGAAACGAAGCCCAAAACATTGACCTTTTTGGTGTGTGAAGAAGGAGAGCAAAAAAGAGACAAGCAAAAAAGTTATATATAAATCCAAGAAACACATCCGAAAAATTCATTAATATGCCTCCTTCATGCTATTACTCCGGCGGCGATTGCAATACCAATTACGATACCAACGCCGGCGGCTATTCCGACTGCTATCAGAAAAGCCTCTGTAAGTCTTGCTGTACCTGACACAAGATCTCCGCTAATGGTATCTCTGACAGCCGTTGTAATTGCCAGACCAGGCACAAGAGGCATTATTGATCCGATAATAACGAGATCGTATCTGAGTCCCGGTATAAGTAATGAAGATGATACGGCAAATACTGCACAGGCAACGCTCGATATAAGAGTATTTATAAAAGAATATAGCTTAAGCGTTCCGATATAGCCTGATATAATAGTCATTGAAAAGGCGGTGAGTATGGTAATAAGAAATTCGACAAAACTCCCTTTAAAGACCAGGGTGAAAAACGAAGAAGCAAAAGCGGCATATACAGCTGTTAAAAATCGATTTATCGGTTTGTTGCTCTCACCGGATTCAATTCTTTGTATAATTTCGTCTAAAATATCGTTTGCGGATTCAAGAGACAGCTCACCGCTTATTATATTGCGTGATATTGTATTTACTTTATTTACGATTTGAAGATTTATTGATCTGTTTGATATTCTGGCAACAACTGTTCTTGCCGATGTTTGAAATTCGACTGTCAATACGATTCCAGTCGTAATCGCAAGCACATCTACTTCCTTTGCGCCGCAGTATAGACAAATTCGCGAACAAGTATCCTCGGCTCTGTATGTCTCGCCGCCGTTTTGAAGAATCAACTGAGCTGATTTTTTTGCGACTTCAATAATAAGGTTTTTTCGTTCCGTTGTTATAAGACCGGAAGCGGGATTCTGCATATTCTGCATTTAAATAATCCTCTATAAATAACAGCATAATGACGATATAATCATAATACAATTTTACTTTTCTGTCAATCATGGGAATGAAAATATACGAGAGATATAAATGACGCTTTCCTTTTTAAAAATCAATCTGAAAATATCACGAAGGGACTTAACTTTTGTTGATTTATATGATATAATCATAGCAACGAAAACATACGGAGGGATAAAAATGCCCGAAAATGTATTGTTCAGAAACACTGTCGGCGGATACAATAAAAAGGATGTCAACGATTATATTCTGAAAAAAAATAATGAATATATCTCTGATATTCAGCAAAAGCAAAGAGAACTTGAAACAGCAAAAGCTGAATATGAAACAAGACTTGCGGAGATAACAAACACAGCATTGTCCGATAAACAAGCGTTACAGCAACAAATTGAAGCTATTAAAAACGAGTTTAACGAAAGCAAAACAAAATCAGCTATTGAATGCATTAACTCATTGGTTTTACCCGCCGTAGATACGACGGCTTTGCTTTACTCACGCAGTACCTCGGCTCAAGGTTTTGCTGAAAAGCTGTACTCAATATCAAATAAAGTATTTGAAGATATCTCATTAATTACAGCGCAATCCGAAAAGATCGAAAAATTGAACAAGCTTGCCGATGCTTTGAACGCAATTATGTCTGATAAAACGTTCAAAACCGAAGACGGGAAAGATAATATAAGTAATTCTTGTGTTGTGGGAGATAATATACCGGCATTAAAAGTTACGGCTGATCAAATCGTTACCGAAATAAAGGTTATAGGGGAATTGGTCGCACAGTTAAAATTACAGATTACATCTATAAAAGAAGCGTGCGATGATTATAATCAGAATCAAGAGAAATAATTAACATGTCAATATATACAACAGAATCAACAAAACATTTTCTGATTTCAGAATATGATACATGGAGTGCCAAAATTGTTGCCGGCGATGAAGTATTTCTTACAGGCACCGTATATACAGCACGTGATGCCGCACATAAACGTATAAAAGAACTCGCTGAAGCTTCCCGTCCTCTGCCTTTTGATCCGAAGGGCGCATTTATTTATTATGCAGGACCGACCGAATCACGGCCGGGTAAAATAATAGGCAGCTGCGGCCCTACCACTTCGTCAAGGATGGATCAATTCACACCTTTAATGTTGTCTTTGGGAATTTCGGGCATAATAGGAAAAGGGGAACGTTCGATAGAGACAAAAAAATCATTTTTAAATAATAATGCTTTATATTTTTGTGCAATCGGTGGATGCGGAGCGTTATATTCCGAATGTATCACTTCATGTGAAATAATTGCTTTTGATGATCTCGGCTGCGAATCGGTAAAAAAGCTTCATGTCAAGGATTTTCCGGTATATTGCGCATATGATCTTCACGGCGGTGATATATTTAAAAGATGAATTCAAATAAAACAGCCGTAATTACGGGAGGCAGCGGCGGAATCGGTTCTGCTGCTGTAAAGCTTTTTGGAAACAACGGATATAATGTCGCTTTTTCATATAATTCAAATGCCGAAGGCGCGCAATCTCTCGTTGACGAATTACATGCAAAAGTAAAGATAATTTCAATAAAAGCCGATTTTACAAAGCAGAATGAGGTATATATTTTTACCGAAAAGGTATTTTCTGAATTTGAAAATATAGATACTTTAGTGAATATTGCAGGCATATCGCATTTTGATCTTGTTCAGTTCACCTCGGACGAAAAATGGGATGAGGTATTTGATATCAACATTAAAGCGCCCTTCATCCTCACAAAAGCGTTTCTGCCCGGTATGATAAACAGAAAATCCGGAACTATCGTAAATGTTTCATCTATGTGGGGCATCACCGGAGCGTCATGTGAATCGGCATATTCAGCGTCAAAATCTGCATTGATCGGCTTTACAAAAGCATGTGCAAAAGAACTTGCTCCGAGTATGATCAGAGTTAACTGCGTTTGCCCCGGAGTAATAAACACAAAAATGAACGATAGGTTTTCTGATACGGAGAAATCTGAAATCGCATACAATATTCCCATGGAACGCTTTGGCTCTCCGGATGAAATTGCCGAAGCAATATTATTTCTGGCCTCAGAACGTTCTTCATACATCACAGGTCAGATATTATCAGCGGATGGAGGATACACTATATGAACAATCAATATATAAAAATTTGCTCGGATCTTGAAGCATTGGGACTGCATTACGGGGATTCGGTGCTTGTACATTCATCATATAAGGCTCTCGGCTATGAAGGCAGCGACGGTATAAAGACTTTTATTGACGCGCTTCGCGATGTTCTCGGGAAAGACGGTACTCTTTTGCTTCCGTCTCTTTCTTATTCAACAGTAAACCGTGCCCGGCCGTTCTTTGACATACGTTCCACGCCATGCTGCGTCGGAGCTATACCCGAATTTTTCAGACAGCTTCCAGGCGTAAAACGCAGCCTGTCTCCCACTCATTCCGTATGCGGCATCGGACGGCTGACATTTGAAATGCTCAGCGAACATCAACTTGATGATACTCCCTGCGGCTCGCATTCTCCGTTTAAAAAGCTGATGGAAACCGAAGGAAAAATATTACTTTGCGGCTGTGGGACGAAGCCGAACACCTCCATGCATGCCGTGGAAGAAACCGTAATGCCGTATTATCTTTTCGGCCCGCGTATTACATATCATTGCACGGATGAAAACGGCAAACAGATTGATATAACAAATCTGCGCCACAATTTCAGCGGGCACAGTCTGCTGCAGAGATATGACAGACTGATTGATGTATTATCAAATGACGATTACAGCAGCGGAAAAATTCTGAATGCCGACAGTTGGTTGATTCAGACTGTACCGATGTGGAAAAAAGCTGCTGACAAAATGCGTATCGAAGAAGAATTTTTTGTTCAAAAGGAAAGTGAAAAATGACATCCCCAGAAATATCACATATAAATACAAATAAAGTGCCATCCCGGGTATGCGCAATTCACGATCTTTCCGGATTCGGAAGATGTTCTTTATCGGTTATAATTCCGGTGCTTGCTGCAATGGGAATACAGCCGTGCCCGGTTCCAACCGCTATTTTATCGACTCATACAGGCGGTTTCAATAATTTTACTTTTTTTGATTACACACCTTATATAAGGGATTATTATTCTCATTGGAGTTCTCTCGGAGTTAAGTTTGACGCAATATACAGCGGATTCTTAGGCAGCGCAGAACAGATTAACCTTGTCGGCGATATTATAAACACTTTTCCCGAAGCAAAAACCGTGCTGATTGATCCTGTAATGGGCGATGACGGAATATTATATTCAACATATACAGATCCGTTGAAGATAGGAATGAAGGAGCTTGTGAAAAAAGCGACAATCATTACGCCTAATCTCACGGAGGCTTGTTTTTTACTTGATATTCCTTATGTTGATTCACCTACTGATTATGAAATACGGCAAATGTTATTAAGACTTTCAGAATATGGTGCCGATACTGTAATCACGGGTATTCACAGAAAGAATTCCGTATGTACAGGACTTAAGGAAGCATTAAACGGCAATACAGAAATATTTGAAAATGAATACATACCAAAAAGTTATCCGGGAACAGGCGATATATTTGCATCTGTTTTGCTCGGCAGCATTTTAAAAGGACGAAATCTTATATGTTCTGTTGAGGATGCATGCGATTTTGTACATGACACTGTCGAATATTCAGCCGGTTTTAATTATCCGCTTAGAGAAGGCGTTTTACTCGAACCAAGGCTTTTCCGACTTATAGAAGACAATACAAATAATCCGACACAATTAAGGTGATTTATAATGAAAAACAATAACAATAAAATTAAGCTTCTGACTTATTCCTCGCTTTTTGCGGCAATAATCGCTCTCACAACGGCCTTTGTTAAAATACCGCTTACAAGCACCGGATATGTTCATATAGGTGATATGTTCATATATCTTCTCGCTTGTTTACTCCCTCTGCCTTATGCCATGTGCGCGGCGGCAATCGGCGGAGCGGTAGCAGATATAATAGCGGGATACGCGGTATATTCTGTTTTTACCTTTGTAATAAAGGCGCTTCTGTGCCTTGCTTTTACGTCAGCAACAGTAAGAATTCTCAGCGGCAGAAATATAATCGGATGCCTTATTTGCCTTATTATTACAACCGGAGGTTATTTTCTTACTGATACATTGTTGTTCGGTACGGCGGCTGCGTTGGGAGCTGTGATATTCAACCTGCTTCAAGCTGTTGTAAGCGGTGTGGTTTTTGTGGTGGTTGCAGGAATTCTTGATAAAATCGGTATAAAAAAGATATTCATGTTATAATATTATACCGTAAATAAAATTTATCGGAGATATTTTATATGAATAAAATTGATTTGACGAAAGCTCAATTCAACGCGTTTAATTCAATAGGCAATAATTGGATGATCATAGGCGCATGCGACGGAGAACGGAAAAATGCGATGACCGCAAGCTGGGGTGCTGTCGGTGTAATGTGGGGTAAAAATGTGTTCTACTGTCACATCCGTCCCCAAAGATACACATACACCATAGTAGAAAATACTGATATTTTGACATTATCAGTTTTTGACGGTGCATATAAAAAGCAGCTGTCATATTTCGGAAGCGTAAGTGGTAAGGATGAAGATAAGCTGGCAAACGGCGGATTGAATTATATATGTGATGATAAAAAGCTTTTCTTTCCCGACGCAAAATATATTTTTATCGGAAAGAAAATATATGCGTTTGATATTTCACCTGAATGTATTATTGACCCGGCAATAACCTCGCATTATACCCGTTCGGATTATCACAGAACATATATTTGTGAGATTCTAGAAGCGTTTGAAAAATAACCAGACATAATAATTACTGTATATTCGGAGTATATATGAAATTCATGATTGTCGCGCTTGTCGGAATGTGCGGAGCAGGGAAATCGGTAGCTGCAGAAGCATTTCAACGGGCAGGATGGGAAACAGTGTATTTTGGCGGAGTTACTATGAATGAGCTTTTAAAACAAGGTCTTGATAAAAACGAGACAAACGAAAAGTTAATCAGGGAACAACTCAGGCGTGAATACGGTTCGGCTGCTTTTGCCATTCTGCTTCGCCCCATAATAAAAGAGAAGCTCTTAAGTTCGAATATTGTTCTCGACGGTCTGTATTCCTGGAGCGAGTATAAAATTCTACTAGATGAATTTCCGGAAGACATAAAGCTTCTTGCTGTTGTGACCGACAGAGAAAAAAGATATGAAAGGCTTTCTGTCAGATCAGTTCGTCCTCTTTCTCCTGAAGAGGCAAGAAAAAGAGATTATTCCGAAATAGAAAATCTTGAAAAAGGCGGTCCGATCGGATTTGCAGATGTATATATAACAAATAACGGATCTCGGGAAGAATTTGATAGAAAAATATCAGAATATATAAAGACATTATAAATATGTAAAAACGAGCTTCATCAAATTGAAAAGCTGCTAATAATTATATATGAGGCGGTGTGACTGAAAGTTCACTCTGCCTCTTTTGCGTATTGATATGGCACGGAGCTTATTATACAACTTAATTAGCGATTCGAGTCAAAATAAAAATTCCGCCCAAAGGCGGAATTTTTATTAATTGATTTTTGTTATTTGCTAGATCTGAGGGAGTTTTCGGCTGTTTGGATCATCTTCTTAACCATCTGACCGCCGATGCTTCCTGCCTGTTTGGAAGTAAGATCGCCATTGTAACCCTGTTTCAGGTTAACGCCGACTTCGGACGCTGCTTCCATCTTAAACTTGTTGAGTGCATCCTTTGCTTCGGGAACAAGAGACTTATTGCTTGCCATATTAAACTCCGTAGTAATTATTTGTTTTGTGAGCTTTTCGGCTCCGCTTATATTCTGCGCAAATAATCATGATTTATGAGAGGTATTTTTTTCATTTTGGAATATATAATACCATTTATTTTTCCGTGGTACAATGTATAAAATCGAAGTGGTACAATGGGTAAAATCGCATAAATGAGGTACGAAATTACGTAATTAACATCCGGGTATAAAAATTGATATAATTTATGATCGAAATATACAATGATAAGTCGAAAAAAGTATTAACAGCATGTAAAATAAAACAATAGAGTAAACCACCGCATTTTTAATATGTATTCCTATTACAAAATATGATTAAGACTTTTCTAAACATTTTATTAAACTCAATTATCTTTTATTACTGTCACTCTCGTTTTTTTCATTTTTTATATTGCTTTTTCATACTTTACGGTATATAAGCATAATTTAAATCTATATAAGAGATTATTATAAAATAATGGAAAAATCAGAAACAACCGCCAGAGAACAACATATAATATTATGAAGTATTGATTATATTATTTGATGAAGCGAGGGAAGAGATGCTGTTATCCACGCTGTTTTCCGTTTTAAAATGCTTTTATTTAATATATTTAAGGGTAATGGGAAACGGCGCATTTCCGCCGGTCCTAAGCTCCGAAGAAGAAAAAGAATGTTTTCGATTATGTAAAAACGGAGACGAGAAAGCAAGAGGAAAATTGATTGAACACAATCTCCGGCTTGTCGCTCATATAATAAAAAAATATTATACAAGCTACAAGGATCAGGAGGATTTAATCTCTATAGGTACGATCGGACTGATAAAAGCAATCGATACATACGATCCTGAAAACGGTACAAAATTTGCAACATATGCCGGCAAATGTCTGCAGAATGAAATATTGATGTATTTCCGCTCTCAAAAGAGGCTTTCTGCGGAAACATCAATAAATGATGCTATTGAATTCGACAAAGATGGAAACCCATTGACATATCTCGACATAATGTATGTAGAAGACGATTATGCCGAGCTTGTTGATATGAAAACAAAAGTTGATCAGGTGAAAAAAATAATAGTATCCGACCTTGATGAGAGAGAAAAAAATATAATAATAATGAGATATGGTTTATCAGGATGCAGACCGGTTACACAAAGAGAAGCCGCGGAAAAGCTTCATATATCGCGTTCTTATGTTTCAAGAATTGAAAAAGCCGCATTGGAAAAGATCCGAAGAAAGATAAAATCATAAAATACATCATCAGCATATACTGATATTAAAAGCGCGTGAGATTATCTCACGCGCTTTTAAAAAAGCATATAAGGAGAATCAAATTTGATAAATAATTATAAATCGCGCGCAGCGGGTGGCATCGAAGCGGATCCTTCAAGACGACCATATTTAAGTGATGAACTGCGCGATGAAATAAAAAAAGACACTGAGATGACGTATGCTCATATAGCGCCTAAAATGTCGGGATATCAGGCAAAACGTGAACATACACGTGTCGCCGCACAAATGAACAGCGAATGTATGAACAGAAACAAGAACAGCGAATTTGATCTGGAGTTCGTTCCGGCTATTTCATATGTGCCATGGCAGCAATGGAGTGAAATAATGGATCCGCAGGAAGGTTTAATGAATGGAACCATATTTTACGAGCTGGTAAAGCCGTTTAAAGGGTACCAGATAGGGAGATGATTAAATGATCAGAAACATGAATCAAAATATGAACGACTTGAAAAAAGAACTTTGTTCGGTTTCATTTGCCATGTTTGACATAATGCTTTTCCTTGATACGCATCCGGATTCCAAAGAAGCATTGCAGGAATACTGTCTTTTAAGCGAACGTGCAAGAACAGTAAAAAAAGCATATGAAGAAGCGAGCGGCATGCCGATTACTGCCGACGATGCATGTATACATGATGAGTGGAAATGGGTAAATGAACCATGGCCATGGCAGATGTCGAAAGGATGAGGTGTTAATATGTGGATATATGAAAAAAAGTTACAATACCCTGTAAATATAAAAACTCCGAATGCTGCTTTTGCTAAAGTTATTTTAACACAATATGGAGGTCCGGACGGTGAATCCGGAGCCGCTTTGAGATACCTTTCGCAAAGATATACTATGCCGGATGGCAGAATCATTGCTTCCTTGACCGATATAGCGACAGAAGAACTCGGTCATATGGAAATGATTTGCGCGATAGTATATCAACTTACAAGAAACCTATCTCCCGAACAGATAGTCGCCCAAGGCTTTGATACATATTTTGTGGATCACACAACAGCATTATGGCCACAGGCTGCTTCAGGAACTCCGTTTTCGTCTGCGACTTTTCAATCAGCAGGCGATACGATAACTGATCTTCATGAAGACATGGCTGCTGAGCAAAAGGCAAGAACAACATATGACAACATATTAAGACTTGTGGATGATCCGGATGTTATAGATCCTATACGTTTTCTGAGAGAAAGAGAAGTCGTACACTTCCAGCGCTTCGGTGAATCATTAAGAATAGCTCAAGACAATCTTGACTGTAATAATTTTTACGCTATAAACCCTGAGTTTGACAGATAGAAATTAACAAAAAGGCCCGTGGTATTTGCCACGAGCCTTTTTTATGTCATGTAATAAAGGTTATTTTTTTATCGCAAATACCTAATACCGCGTGTTTATATTCGCCGGCAAATTCACCGTCGTTAGTAAACGGAACAGGATAATCAAATTCAAGCTCAATATGACTTGTTTTAAAGAAAAACACACCATTACCATCAAAAGTTTGCGAATCTATCGCGTTCAGAATACTTTTCCAGTCTGAAATGCTTTGAGGATTTTTAACAAGAAGAACTTCAAATTTACCGTCATTAAGCGAAACCTCATCCGGCATCATTTTGATAATTCCGCCGACAGACAATGAATTCGATATTCCCCCGAAAATAAAATTATCTTCAATTTTCAGTTCACAGCAGTCAACTTTTGCATGTATAGGCTTAATTTTTCCTACGCTTTTAACTCCGTTGATCGTATATGCAAGATATCCGAATTTATTCTTGAGCTTTTGAGGAGTCGCATATGATACTTCTGTAAAGGCACCGAAAGATGCAATATAATTAAAAAATATTTTTGCCGGACCGGAGCCGCGTTCCTTTATATATCCAACATCATGAATTTCCGACCTGCCTTTAAGAATATGGCGGGTCGCAGCGGGAATGTCCTTGGGCAGATGAAGTGTCCTGGCAAAATCGTTGGTCGTCCCGCAGGGAATATATCCGACAGGAATGTTTTCATGTCCGGCGGATATAAGTCCGCTAAGCACCTCGTTCAGTGTTCCGTCACCGCCGCAGCATACGATTAAATCATAATTCGCCGCTTGATTTACAACAATTTGGGTGGCATCTTTAGGGGCAGCAGTAGTAAACACATTTACAGCGTAGCCGCCTCGTGTAAGAATATTAAGGATCTCATATAACTTTCGTTTAGATTTCATCTTGCCTGAACGCGGATTAACAATAAGCAAGGTTTTTCTTTCGGCCATAATTATACTCAATTCTTATATGAATTAGTGCTCAATCGAGACTTCAAGACTCCTTCTACTCTATAAAGATCAGCTTCGGTATTTACTCCGAATATCTCAAATTCGTGTTCACAGGTAACAGCGCCGACTTTCTCGCCTTCGTTTAGTAAAACAGCCGGAACATCAGTGAGATAGACTTCATGCTTCTGATTATTTCTCATTATTTTTTCAAGAGCGGGAAATAAAAGCTTGCTTTTGAATATGTATGTCGCGGTATTATATTCACATATTTCAAGCTGCTCAGAAGTGCAGTCGCGATTTTCGACGATTTCTGAAAGATTACCGTTTTTATCACGCATTATTCTTCCGAGCGAGAGCCCCTTTTCACCCATACATGACAGTACCGTACAAGCGTTGTTGTTTTCCTGATGAAATTCCAACAGCTTTTCGGCTGTGCTTCGCAGAATCAAAGGAGTGTCACCGGCAATGACAAGAATGTCTCCGTCATAATCAGCAAAAAAATCCTTCGCGCATAAAGCCGCGTGCCCGGTCCCAAGCTGCTCTGATTGGACGGCAAAAGAATAATCCGGCAGCGAATTTATGATCTGATCCTTTTCAAATCCCACAACAATAACTATATCATTTATATCAATAAAGCCGATTGTGTCTAAAACATATTCTATAAGAGGACGTCCGAGAGCGGTTCTCATTGCTTTTGGTATATGTGTGATTTCTGAGTTAAGTCTTTTTCCCTTGCCGGCAGCAAGAATTATTGCTTTCATTTGATTTTCCTTTCGAAATAAAAAAAAGTAACATAAAAACCTAGTCTTACATAAAATAAAGTAGAAAACGGTTAAAACATATAAACCATACGGAAGCAAACGTAGAAAACGACATAACTTCCGGGAACAGGAATAAGTATGAGAGCTATTTGTGTTGAAGTAAAGGGCGGCGGAGAATATTTCGCATCCTCAAACACAAAAAACGGATTCGTCAGCAGATTTGACAGCATTTTTTTCAACGGAGAGTTTGACAGAATATTAATATTAAAAGGAGGCCCCGGAACAGGCAAATCCAAGCTGATGAAGGATGTATCGAATATTATGAGAGCAAAAGGATATGTGACAGAAGAATTTCTTTGTTCATCAGATATCCGCTCGTTTGATGCTTTGATAATACCAGAAATAAAATCGGCTATTATTGACGGTACTTCACCTCATATGGTGGATCCCATATATCCCGGCGCTGTGGACAGCATAATAAATCTTGGTGAATATTGGGATACAGAAAGCTTAGTTAAAAATACAGAAAAAATAAAAGCTCTAGCGGCGGAAAAACAGTTATATATAAAACGTGCATATAAAATGCTTACGTTAGCAGGCGAAGCCGAAGGTGCTGTCTCGGACATTATATCACACAAGTTATCTTTTGACAAGATGTCTGCTGCCGCAAAACGTTTTTTTTACAACGATATATTTGATAAAAACAATAATATTACAAAAAGCTGTAAAATTAGACTTATTTCTGCAATAAACGATCATGGATATATCCGAACGGGCTCATATGAATCTAAAGCGCAAAAAAAATGCATAATAATCAATGGTTCCGGATGCGGTCATCTTTTTTTAACCGAATTATGCAAATTGGCAAATTGCGAAAATACAGATTATATTATTTCATATGATTCGCTCTGCCCGGAAAGAACGGACGGAATTTTATTTCCATCGGCGGCTTTGTCCGTAACTATACGTGATGATCAAAAGTCATGGGAAAAATACCACGGCATCCCGTATAAAACAATCAATATGAAAAGATTTACAGATGCCAGAGAACGTAAAAAACATAAAAATATGATCAGTTTCATTACAAAGCTGGAATCGTCTGCAATCGCGGAAGCAGCTAAAAATTTCAAAATTGCCTCCGAGCTACACACACAAACCGAAAAAATATACATATCTGCGATGGATTTTCAAAAGAAAGAAAAGCTCACGGACGAAATCATCCGTAAGCTTCTCAACACTTGATAAAATTTAATTTAATACACTGTGGTCGGAGATATTTTATCATATATATCGGAATATTTTACTGTTATGCTTTCTTTTTTATCATTCACCAATTCCTGATAAAGTGTTTCATAATATCCGGAAACCCAATTATTATAGCTGTCAGTATATCCGTAAAGAACCTTTTCCTTCATTGATTCGCGCGTATCAGCATTTAAAGGAACACGCATGACAATATGGCAACCATAACTTGTTGTAAATGGTTCGCTGATACCGTTGATTTCAAGTGATTTCACAGTGTTATAAAATTCGCCGACCATATCTCCCTCAGTAAAATGATAGCCGTTAGGATTTGCTTTCATACCTTCGATATCATCGCCCACTGTAGTTGAAAGAGTAATGAAATCTTCACCGTTCTTTATACGTTCACTGATTTCATTTATTTTTTTTATTGTCTCAGGGCAATTGGTTGCATCCTCGCCCTCTGCATAAAGGAAAAGGATATTATATGCGGCATAATAATTTTTTTCAAAATAATCCGCATATTCTTCATCGGTGAATTTCATTGTCCCGTTGTCACCGTAATAATACTGATATGCTTTATATGTCAATGCAGACGTCTTCGATAAATCATTATACAGCTCTGGAGTGAGATAATTTTCAGCAAGCTTTTTATTGAAAGCATCTTCTCCGCCGTAATATTCGACGGCGCTGGCGTAATTGTCAGTAATATCCTTATTGTCCGTCTCGTCAAGTGTAATTTTCAACTCATCGGCCATAATCTGCATAACATATTGACTCACGATGTTATTTTCAACATATGAAAGGAGATCTGCCGCTTTACTGCCATCGCCATCCCAATAAGTACGATCTCCCTGATCATTGTTGTCACGTGAATACAGATAATAATATCTATATTCATCAAATGAAACCTTTTTATCTCCGATTTGCATAACATATTCGGGAACGACCTTTTCGCCGTTTACAAGAACATATCCGCCATCAACTTTTTCGGAGCAAGAGAGCAGTGATAATGCCGGTGCCGATATCATAAGAGCGGTCAGCAAAAATGTAAATAATTTTTTTATTGTAATCTTCAAAGCGTTACCTGCCTTTAAATTTTAATATCATGATATAATTAAACTGTGAAAGTCATATGAAGCAAAAGAAAACCAAAGGTGAACATTATTGATTTTTAAAAATTCCTGTCACATCGAGAGTGGAGAAATAGTCTTCTGGAGTTTCCGCGCGTCGAATAAGAGTAAAGGATTTATCGGAACGATACAGTATTTCAGCTGAACGGAGCTTTCCGTTATAATTATACCCCATCGAAAAACCGTGCGCACCGGTATCATGTATATATATGATATCTCCTATATTTATTATCGGAAGAGCACGATCTATGGCAAATTTATCGTTGTTTTCACATAATCCTCCGACAACATCATAGACATGATCACATTCGGCGTTTTCTTTGCCAAGCACCGTGATATGATGGTAAGCTCCGTACATAGCAGGTCTCATGAGATTAGCGGCACACGCGTCAAGCCCGATATAATGCTTATACGTATTTTTATAATGTATGGCACGCGCCACAAGAGCACCGTAGGGTCCGAGCATAAATCTGCCAAGCTCAGTGTATATTGAAATATTACCCATACCTGCGGGTACAAGAATTGATTCAAATTCTTTTCTTACGCCCTCTCCGATTTTCATTATATCATTTTCCGGATCTTCTGGTCTATACGGAATTCCGATTCCGCCCGATAAATTTATGAACGTAATATTCGCTCCTGTTTCACGCTTAAGCTCGACCGCGAGGTTAAAAAGCTTTGAAGCAAGAGCAGGGTAGTATTCGTTTGTTTTTGTATTGCTTGCCAAAAACGCGTGAATTCCGAATTCCTTAACTCCCAGTTTTATCATCTTTTTAAAGCCTTCGAAAATCTGCGGACGGGTGAATCCGTATTTCGCGTCTCCCGGATTATCCATTATATTATTGGATATTTCGAAATATCCGCCCGGATTGTATCTGCAGGACATTTTTTCCGGCAGCTTAAAAAGATTTGAAACAAAGTCTATATGAGATATATCATCCAAATTGATTGTACCGCCAAGCTCATGAGCAAGAATATAATCTTTTTCCGGAGTCATATTTGATGAAAACATAATATCATTACCGGAAAGCCCCAGTGCTTTTGCCATAAGCAATTCTGTATACGAGGAACAGTCTACTCCGCATCCGGAATCTGTAAGGAGCTTTATAATGATAGGATTCGGTGTTGCTTTTACGGCAAAATATTCTTTAAATCCTGGATTCCAAGAAAAAGCTTTTCTTAAACGCGCAAGATTATCAAGTATGCCTTTTTCGTCATATATGTGAAAGGGAGTCGGATATTTTGATGCGATTTTTTCTGCTTCGTCTTTTGTAATAAACGGTTTTTTCATTATTAGGATAACGCCTTTCATAAAGTATCAAACATGAGTAAATATTTTATACTGTTTTTTTATTATTGTCAATATAGAAAAATTATATAAAAATATATTCAATACAATAGGGTGGGATTGACATTGAATACCGACGGTGTTATAATTAACTTTGGCAATTGTTTGCAATAGCTACTGAATTTTATAAACATATATTATTTAAATAAAAACCGGAGCATTCAGATAAAATGGAGAAAACAGTAAACTTTCACGCCAATGGCGAAAAATCACGTTTTAAAGTGAACAATTATCTTTGGGGATATTTAATATTCTGCATATCGGTTTGCGCCGCCTGGGCTATCGCATCATACATTTTATTTTCAAAAGGAAAAATAGGTTATGCGATGATTCTCCTCGCATTATTCGTAATAGGTCTTATTTATACGATTCTTTTGGCAAGGAGAACAATTGATTTTCAAAGGTTGATTGTATTAAAGAGTTCAAGGCTCGCAGCGTTCAGATTATCCGGTAAAAATGCTTCTTTTTCTGGAAAAATCGCGATTAAGAAGCAAGGGAACGACGATATCAGAACCATTTCCTTGTTTTGCGTCTTCTGTATTATTATAGGATCGGGATTTTGGATCTTAGGCAGCAGCCCAATTACATTCTGGATAATGTTTACTTATGCAGTAATTGCAATGGCGTCATGTATAATAATTCGGACTATTCGCACCGGACGTAAAAAGGAAAACAGCGGCGTCTTCCTTTTCGGAGATTACGGTATTTATGCAAACGGTACATATTATTCACTTACAGACATAGGAATTGGCAAAGTAAATGGATTTTTCTCCGAAAAAAACAACCTTATTGTAATTTCATATATTAATAAATTTCTCAGTGAGAAAAAACCTGTATATGTAACTGCCTTGATTCCGGAAGGCTTTGAGGAAGACGCCAAAAAAATCTGTGATTTCTACGCATCTTACGAGAGCTGATTTATTTTTTTTCTATCGAAATGAAAAACGGTGAAGACGGTGAATTGATTATTTTAAAGCATCCGACGCAGTATATCTTTCTGTCCAATGTCTGCAGATGCGAAATGAGCATTTCGCCTTCCGCGGTTCCTTCCGCATGACCGGGATATACCGCAATAAGCAATATGGCGTCATTTCCCAACAAATTGATTCCGGCATTAACGGCAGCCAGTGTTGACGCACGCATGGTTGTGATGCTCTTGTCTCCTCCTGGTAGATATCCCAGGTTAAATATTCCCACGCAAATCGGTTCTTTTACATATTGCTCAATATTTGCGTGTGAATCACAAATAAGTGTATAATTATTATATAATGCTTCCTTTTGAAGAAGAGCGCGGGTTGAATCAACTGCGATCTTTTGTATATCAAACGCGTATACCTTTCCTTCAATGCCTATTGAGTCGGAAAGATATAATGTATCATGTCCGTTTCCCATCGTAAAATCTACAGCTACGCCTCCTTTTTTAAGATGAGGAGCAACAAAGCTTTTTTCAAGAGATATCAAATCAATCATTTTATCACCTTTCTTTGACTTACATTATACACTCATAATTATAATCTTTCAATAAAATTGTATATTATTAACTCGGCATTTAAATAATTACCGCTTAAAGAGAGAAAAGACTCTGGTATATGGGCTTTTCTCTCTTATAAAACACGACTTATTTAAAATGCTGTATAATAACTGTGCACAGCATTCAATATAGTAAAAATAAACGCATAATATATCATATTTTGTATAATATATTCTTGAATTAAAGATAAAAACGATGTACAATGTAATTTATAATCTATTTAAGGAAAGAGAATAATTAAAAATGTCATTGAAGTTAAACGCAGAATATTTAAGACAGTTTATAACCGAATCAGAATATGAAAATTTTGAGAGTCCCACAATAACAGCAGCAAAACGTCTCCAAGAAGACACTGAGAAGTGTTCGCAGCCAGTCGGCTGGGTTGATCTTCCAAAAACTTTCGATCGTGAGGAATTTGCACGTATAAAATCAGCTGCGGAAAAAATTAAAAAAATATGCGAAGTTTTCGTTGTAATTGGTATAGGCGGATCATATCTCGGGGCAAGAGCGGCAATTGAATTTATAAAAGGCGAAAACCATAATGTTTTCAGCGGCGAGTCACCTGAAATTTATTTCACAGGTAATTCTATTGATTCCGACAGCATATATGAGTTGCTCGAAATATGCAAAAATAAAGAAATAGCCATAAATGTTATATCAAAATCAGGAACAACTACAGAGCCTGCAATTGCGTTTCGCATATTCAGAGAACTTCTTGAAAATAAATACGGTAAGGACGGCGCCAAAGAACGTATTTATATAACAACAGATAAAAAGGTTGTTCCCGGCACCTTGAAAGAATTCGCCGAGAACGCGGGATATGAAACCTTTATTGTACCGGACGATATCGGAGGAAGATACAGCGTGTTGAGCGCAGTCGGTCTGTTGCCGATTGCCGTCGCCGGCTGTGATATTGATCAAATAATGAGAGGCGCTCTTGATGCATGCAAAGACTTTGATAACTTTGATTACGCATCGAATGATTGCCTCAAATATGCGGCAATAAGAAATATATTGTATTCAAAAGGAAAGAGCATAGAAATTTATTGTGCATATTCAATGAGCTTCAGATATATTGCGGAATGGCTCAAACAGCTTTTCGCCGAAAGCGAAGGAAAAGACAATAAAGGTATTTTCCCAGCAAGCTTGATATACACAACAGATCTTCATTCGCTCGGACAATATGTACAGGATGGCAAAAGAATACTATTTGAGACTGTAATTCTCACAAATAAGCCTCGTCATGATATTTCAATACCAAAAGCCGAAAACGATATTGACGGACTTGATTACATTTCCGGGCGTTCTCTCAGCTATGTAAACAGTAAAGCGTTTTTAGGAACCGTACAGGCGCATTGCAGCGGAGGCGTCCCCAATATAATAATGGAGCTTGATTGCGCCGATGAAATGAATTTCGGATATATGACATACTTTTTCGAAAAAGCATGCGCAATATCAGGTTATATACTCGGTATTAATCCATTCAATCAGCCTGGTGTTGAAGAATATAAACGTAATATGTTTATTCATCTCGGAAAACCGGGTTACGAGCATAAATAATGTTTAAATAACAGTAAAATAATTAATCCGGGCATTGATGGTTGAAACTTTAATGAAGTTACTCCGTTTTATGCCCGGATTATTTACGTGTAGTTATAATTATTTTAGTATATATTCTTATTTTGCAAATAATATCTCAATATTACCTGTAGAAGTTTCAGCCGATAGTGTATATTGGCCGTTGAAATTTATACCGGTAAGATTATTTTTACCAGTCGATGTTTTGCTTGTAATTTGATATTCTGTTATGTGACGGTTTATATTTCCTTTAATTTTACCGGTTGATGTTTTAAAGTCAATATCTTTTCCGTCAAGATCAGTGAATACAACATTACCAGTTGAACATTTTACTTTAACAGAATCAGAGGAAACAGAATTCAACGAAACATTACCCGTCGATGAAATTGCAGTAAATGAATCTACGATAATATTTTTTGTGTCAATATTTCCGATTGAGCACTCTGCATTGAACTTTGACGAGACGATTTTCTGAGCCATGATACTTCCGGTTGCGGAATTCATATTTATTTCAACTGCGTGCAAATTTTCAATGTTGATCTCTCCTGTGGAATTCTTTATCATAATATTGCCGTCAGAAGAAATATTGCTAACTGTTATAGTACCGGTTGCAGCTTTTAGTGTTATATCTCCATTCATTTTATCAGGAATAAGCACATTTATACAATTATTTTTATAATAAAAATTGAATCGAATATAATCATACCATTTACGGTATACTCTGTTAAGGTGTAATGAGACAATGTCCTCTGTATACTCGAATGAATGGGTTTGATTATCGGAGTCATAGTATTTCAAATGAACAAGGTTATCTTCAGAAATACCTATTCGTATATCTTCTATATCGGTTATGATTTGGAGAGAACATCCTTCGGAGACATCAAAATCCTTGATAATTTCTGTGTATTCTTTATCTGTGTTCAGAAATTTAAAATTAAAATTAGTTGAAATAAAAGCTCCAATTACGCAGATAACTCCTAATGTCATTAAAATAGAAAAAACAGTAATTATTACTTTGTTGTTATATTTCATATTAGCTCTCTGCCTTTTATATTGATTTTTTGCCATATACTTTTACATAATTCAAAAGAATATATGACCATGTGTTTTATAAGCTTTATTATTGGAACGAATATCAGGACAGATATGGCAGCACATATTAAACCGCTTCCGAGAATTAAAAGAGCAAAAGCGCTGTTTGAAGCCATATTTACAATAAAGAAAACTACTGATCCTATGCAGACAGCAATGAATGACAGTTCAATTGCGCATATTGAAATTATGACTGCCCATACGACTACATATAAAGCAATTATTAATGAAAAAAGCGCAAGAACGAACGCAAGCCAAAGCGGTGATCCGAGTATCAACAAAATTATAGTCAGCGGGTTGTGTTTGGGTTTTATCATTCCGCGTTCCAAGGCGTCTGACATAATTGATTCTTTTATATTAGAAATAGATGCGAATTCTCCGATAGCCTCTGCTTCATTCATACCAGATTCGATTTTATCGTCAATTAACTCGCTATAATATGCTAAGTACCGATCACGTTCCGTTTTTTTTAATCTAAATAAAGCTCGTTTAAGTGCTTTAATAAATTCATCTTTTCGCATCTTCATATTCTCCTTTAATAAATTTATAGGTTTTCATAATACTGTCCCAGTTGCATAGAAATTCCTTGATTTTTTCCATTCCTTCATATGAAATCGAATAATACTTTCTTAATCTGCCATTATGCTCGGCGGAACGCACGGTCAGACATCCTGAGGTTTCAAGCCTTTTTAATATAGGATAAAGAGTTGACTCCGAAATTTCGATATGAGGTTCAATATCTTTGATCAATTGATAGCCGTATGTTTCGCCTTTAAGCATTGCAGCTAACACGCATATCTCCACGACTCCGCGTTTGAGTTGAATATCCATTTAACCAATCACCTCCGACGCATAATACTATATCACGCATAGTAATGTGTGTCAAGTGGTATCAAAACTTTTATTAATATTTTATAAAATTTATTATATGATTTATAGCAGTTATTGCTTTTCAAATTAATAGACGGAAGCGAAAAACATAATATCTTCACAAATATAAAGCAAAATACTCAATATAACATATCAATCCTCTTTTTGCCGTAATTTATAAAAATCATCTAAAAGCTATTGAAATATTCGTAAAAACAATGTAGAATATTATCAAGGCGGGTGTAAGCTCGCGAAGAAAGGTAATAAACGACATGATCAAATTAATTGTCGGACTTAAAGGCACCGGAAAAACGAAGCACCTTATTGAGCTTGTGAATCGTTCCGTGGAAACCTCTCCGGGGAATGTAGTATGTATCGAAAAAGGCAACAAGCTGATATTTGATATTCGTCACCAGGTTCGTCTTATTGATACCGAAGTTTATTCTGTCGACAGCGCCGATTCGCTCTATGGACTTGTCTGCGGAGTGCTTGCGGCTAATTATGACATAAAGGATGTTTTTATTGATTCCGCTTTAAAGATATGCGATGAAAAGCTTGATGAATTTACAGAGCTTATTGCAAAACTTGATGCAATAGCAGGAAATTTTGAGATAAATTTCGTCATAACATCTTCAATTGCGCTTGACAATCTTCCTGAAAAATTGAAGGGTTATTTGATATAAGTGAAATATCTCACAGCTGTTATAACACTTCCGCATGAATTTGTGGAAGAAACTGAAAATCTTCTTGTCGTTAACGGCTTTTCATATTTTGAAACACATGACTTTGCCGATCTTGATGCTGTGGCCGGACGTATGTTTTATGATTACATAGACGACAAGCTGATTAAAACAAAAAACGCTTCTGCGGTTATAAAAATCTATCTTTCTCTTGATGAAGAAGGGCAGAAAGCGTTTGATTTGATAAAAGATATCGTGATACCTTCTTCTTCCGGAGCGTCTAAAACTGTTCTTACCTCTGAAAATATCGATACTGCCGACTGGGAAAATAACTGGAAGGAATTTTTTCATCCATTTAATGTGGGAAATTGCTTTACGGTTTCGCCTACATGGGAAAAGCCTGCTGTTCCCGTGGGGAGAGCTTTGATAGAGATTGATCCCGGCGGAGCCTTCGGAAGCGGAACACATGCCACTACACGACTCTGCCTTGAGTTATGTGAAAAATTCGCACCGAACGCCAAAAAAATCCTTGATATAGGATGCGGAAGCGGAATTCTCGGAATAGGCGCGGCTTTGGTTTCAGATAATGCTCAGATTGACGCAGTTGATATCGATCCTGTTGCCGTAAAGATATGCAAAGAGAATTTCATACAAAATCACATTAAATCCGATCGTTACCGGATTTTCTGCGGAGATGCGACAGAGGACGACGCTTCCGCAATAAAGCTGAGTGAAAAATATGACTTGATATTCGCGAATATTGTCGCCGGAGTTATAATCGAACTTGGCTCCTTCTTTGCAAATAAATTAAATAAAAAGGGGAAACTTATTGCTTCCGGAATCATTACCGAAAGAATGAATGAGGTCGTGGAAGCGATGAAAGCATATGGCTTTGAAAAAGAAGACGGTCTTTCGCTCGAGGGCTGGGAGTGCATTGTTTTCTCACTTTGACATATCGCTGTCCGGTTCTAATTATAACTTAAAACCTTTAAATTATAAAATAGCAAAACAAGCGACAGCGTTTGCGTTGTCGCTTGTAGTTTTGCTTACAGCAGGATTTACTTCATGCGAATTTTCACATAATACCGAAAATGATAAAACAGCTGACATTGAATCAGTTTCGCTCACAGATATCAATTTTTCCAAAACCGAGGACGCATCGCCATCGATGAGCGATGATAAGCTATCGGCAAAAGCCGCGGATTTTTTAAACCTGAATAATTATTTCTATAATTATAAAACTCCTTGTTTATTTATAACTCCTCCTTCTAAAAAGGGAAGCGAAGCAAGAGCCAATAATAAAGCTGTTGAAACTTTGTTAAAAAGAGAACACGCTGACACACTTGACCTTTCTGATATTTTCGATTCATCTGATGTTCAACAGTATTATCACGGAACAAATATTACGACATATGAAGCATCAAGGCTTTTACTCGGCAGGATTTCATTAATGCTTTTTGATGAATATGTTTTAATGAGAGGATATACTGATAAAAAGCTTGCTGATTCTATTGTTGAAAACAGTGTCATGCTTAAAAACGAAATGGGCGAAAATTTTAATTTCATGAACCTTCATTTCAGAAAAGGATATAACTTCAAAGTCGAAAAAAAAATCAGTGAATCATCAACAGCTTCCGGTTTATTTGACGAAGTGATAATTTCAACAGATAAGACCAATGAAAACAATTTATCAAATCTATTCTTTTGCGGAGACGCCGCATTGATTCATGTATCAAATCCCAACGGGATAGGTAATATAACCGTTATTCACAACGGCAACGACTATTCAACTCTTTCATTAATGGCTCTCTATTTCGCAGATATGTACATAATAAATATAAATTTATTAAAGGAGTCGGTGCTTAATACAGTTAAATCATATATAAATGCTTCGAAAACCGACCTTTGCATATCAATTATAGATGTTAACAGCGAATATCCCGCATTTTCAGATATAACTTATGTAATGAACGATTACAAAGATAACGGCAATGCTTCAACAATCAGAGATTATGACAAGGTATTACAGGTAAGATACGATTATATCGATCCTTCGATATATCTGCCGAATGTTAAAAAGCTATCAGACTTATGTGAGAAAAAAGGTATTAAGTTTTCATTTGTAATTGCTCCTTTTAAAATACTCGAAGGCAAAACCGTCCTTCCGAAATATTTCAAGGATTACACAAATAAAACTGCCGATGATTTTATATCAAAGCTTACGCAAAACAATATAAATTATCTCGATATCAGACAGGCATTTCTTGATCCCAAAGTCGATACATCGAAATTCTTTTTGAAAACCGAACATCATTGGTCTCATACAGGAGCATTTTTCGGTTATTCGGTTCTTCTTGATTATTTAAAGGACTCTTTTTCAATTGACATCAATAAAAACGGATATTATTCCGATTTATCAAATTATAATATTGAACAATACAAAAATTCAATGTATTCTTATTATGCAGACGGATTAAAAATGAGCTTTACTGGTGCGGATACCATAACGCTTATTTATCCCAAGCAGGAAACTGATATAAAACTTACATACAGTTATAATACCGTCAGAGAAGGCAATTTTAGAAAAGCAATTTTCGATCAGTCCTATTTGAACAATCTGGATACCGTAATACAAAAGAGATATCAATGCTATCTGGGTAATGATACGGATATGGTAGTTTTAGAAAATGATAATGCGGAAACTGATCAGAGTATACTTGTTATTAAGGATTCATTTGCTTTGCCGGTTGGTGCATGGCTGTCACAGAATTTCAAAAAAGTAACTTTGTTTGACACAAGGTTTATGAAAACAACCGCGACAAATTTCTTAAAAGACAATGATTTTGACATTGTTATAGTATTATACAATGCTTCATTATTTAAAATTGCTCCTGCTATGTTTAAATTCTGAGAGGATATTGTAATATGAAAAAAGCCATTTCGTTTATACTTATCGTCTGTATCGCTTTCTCCTTCAGTTCATGTATATCTGAAACCCCACATTCATCGGAAACAAATACGACAACCAGTAATGAAAACACGGTTTGTATTAATGAAAACGGTGTATTTACATTGAATTGCGCGGCGGATCTTAAGCAATATAAAATCGATGTAGCTAATTTATATAATTATTTATATAATATTAAGAAGCCTCTTTTATATGTCAGCATTCCTGTCAAATCCCAGAGCTATGGGCTTAACGACGCGACAGCGGTTAATAAAGCCGAAATGAAAAATCTTATCGATTCACTTTTTATTGATTATCTTGATCTTTCACATTCGTTTGATACATCTCCCGGTGATTATTACTATAAAAATAATTGCTTGTATACGGCAAACGGAAATTTCCTTATATATCAGAAAATAGCTGAAAAGATCGGATCATATTACAGCATTCTTACGGACATAAAAGATAAATCACTTATAACGGACGGATATAATCTAAAGACTCTATCTTCTGCCGCTCCGGCTCCGAAAGAAGCAGAAAGAGAAGATTATTCCTATTACGTTCCCAAGGGATCAAATAATTTATCTGTATCATATTATAATGATCGGAATCAAACTTCAAAAATAAGCGGAATTTTTACAAAATCAATCGCACTTGAGATAAAATTTCATACCGAAAGCGAAAGTTATGATGCTTCTCTTACGGGAGAAAAGCTCATGTTTGAACGCCATTACGATTATTTTACAGTTTCGAACGCTGCTAAAACAAACTCCGCGATCATATTGCATAATCTAGACGATCTATCAATTATTTCACTTATGTCTCAATGCTTCGGAAAAATCACTGCAATAGATGTGAGAAACATAAGCAATGATAACCTGATTACGCTGCTTGATTCTCTAGACGCCGATGTATATATTTCTCTCGTGGATGAAAACAGAGCATATCATAAACCATACTATAAAAGTTCAGAAACGATATCAAATAACGCTCTTAAAGAAAACAGCAGCGCTTATCCTTTTAAAGATAACAACAGAATGCTTCAGGTCGCGTATAAAACATCCGAAATTAATACAGCGCTCGGATACATGAAGGATCTCGTTAAGGTTCTTAAAGAGAAGGGAACTGATCTGTTTTTTGTCCAAACGCCATTTAAGGTTCTCGAGAATGAAACGGTTTTACCCGAAGGAATAACAGATGAAACAAACGAGACAGCGGACAGATTTCTTGCAGAGCTTGATAAAATTGGTGTAAATATTCTTGATCTGAGACAAAATCTTAAAGAAAGCGGAATGGACACGTCTGACTTTTTCTTTAAAACAGATCATCACTGGACGCATAGAAGCGCTTTTTGGGGGTATACACAAATAGTAAATGCTCTTCGGGATGATTGGGGTCACAATGTAAATCCTGATGGGTATTATACTAATCTCGACAATTTCGTCGTTAAAGATATAAAAAACTGCTATTTCGCTCATTTTGGAACATATTATAATAAGTTGTTCGTCGGATTGGACGACATAACGTTAATCTATCCAAAATTCGAAACAAAATATACCTATATGAATAATCAAAATGGCAAAATCATAAATCGCAGCGGCAGCTTTTTTGATGCAATTTTAGATTCTTCAACTATGAATTATAACGAAGAGCCCGTAACGTCTACAAGATATCATACATATATAAATGCGTCATGTCCGTATGTGGAAATAACTAATGAATCTGCTCCGTGCGATATAAATTTATTGATTGTAAAGGATTCGTTTTCTCTTCCGGTAATTGCGTGGCTGTCTCTTAATTATAAACATATAACTGTGTATGATGCCGCGCAGAATACACAATTCACTCTTTATCAGCTTTTGGAAAAGAAAAGTTTCGATATGATGCTTATGATTTATAATCCGGATATATGTTTTGTGCTTCCGCGTCAGTATAAGTTCAAATAGTTTACTTGGATACCACAATAATGATTTGAAAAATCTTATTATTGTTGTTTACCATTGCACTTTAGGAATGCCAGTATACACAATTTATAAATTCCGCCGATAAGGCGGAATTTTTTTGCTTATATCCGAATAAGATTTATAAAAAAGAATTCTTGAAAGGATATTGACATGAATAAACAACTGACATCCGCGCCTTCAAAAACTGAGGCAGGTATATTAGATACCGTATTTTCATCTGATGCAAGATGCAGAATTGAATCGGAAGCTGTGCTGCCTGATTATAAACCGGACATAAACAGAATTCTCAGCGTTGAAGCACGTCCGAGAATATCACACAAAGGCGCATATGAAAAATCAGGAATAGTAAACGCTGAAATAGATGGTGTTTGTGTTTTCAATGTGATATATTCAACAGAAAAGGAAGACGGATATTATTCTTTCACTTTTTTCAAAGACTTCCGACAGGATTTTAAATCGACGCTGTCAGACGTTAATTCTCATGATTTTGAAACTATCTCGCTTGTTGCAGAGGCGCTTCCTTCTGAAACCGGTGGCAGATTGCTTGGGCCGAGAAAAATCGTATTAAAAACAGAATGTATTGTATCAGTTTCTCTTAAGGCAAATAAGAGAATCGAATATTACAGCTCTGTCTCGCTTCCTGAAGCTGAAACCATTTCAAAGAAAGCAAGTATGACAGCTTTGGAGTATTCGAGTGAATATGAAAGCTCAATCACAGAAACATTAAACCTTCCGGCTGAATATCTTCAAATAAGAGATATTCTGGATTGTGACGCCATCGTATACCCAAAAGAAATAAAGGCTTCAGACGGTAAAATTTCTGTTATAGCATGTGCTGATATATATGTAATGTATTCACCTGATTCATCAGAGGACAAAAAGCCCATTAGTTTTGTCCAGCCGATAGAGTTCAGCTTCACACGTGATATTCTGGAATGTACGGCTGATGACTCGGTCATTGTACCGATGATGTGTACATATGTGAAATATACGGCAGAGGCGGATAATTACGGAGATACAAAAGTAATCAAACTTGAGATAGGCTATAAAGCAGACACAAGCATCATGAGATCTATGATGCTTGAGTGCGTGAGTGATATGTATTATCCAGGAAAATCATGCGATACAAAAGCGGGACATATTCTCGGTGAGAAAATTATCGGATCATTTATAGAAAATGCTCAGACCACAATTGATATAAGCGCGCCGGAAGGAACAACATCCGCCGATGCGGTAAGAGCAAGATGTGTATATAAAGAAAGCACAACCGAAAACGGTAAAATATCGGTTAACGCAAAGCTTTATACAAAGCTTCTCGTATCAGGTGACAACGGTCAGATGTCTCCGGTGGAATCAGAACAGGATATAAAATTCTTTATCGGAGAAGAGCCAAAAACCGATAAAACGAACGGTGCGATGCGAATCGAATTAATTGGAGGCGTTACATCTTCAGACTGTACACTCGTATCCGGAACTGTTAAGGTAAGGTGCGATATTTCAACATTAGCTATTGTTTATGAACAGGTCGATGAAGAAATAATAGATAACGTGAGCTCTATTCAGGAAAACGCACATCAACCGGAAAAAAATGAAATGGTGTTTTGCTATCCTGAACGCGGTGAAACATTATGGGATATAGCAAAAAAATATTCTGTTTCTCAAGCAGTTATTACAGAAATGAACCATTTTGATGCAAAGCTGCTCCCTCAGGTAATCAGAATAAATTAATCAAATTCAATATTTCTGTATATTTGTAACGCGGAAACAAAAATACCACTTAAAATTAATTGTTTTATAAGTCGAAGCCACCACAACACCGGAACAGTCAGCATGCTCATACCTGCGCAATCCGTTTAGTAACACAAGCACGCATGGAGTTTGTGGTGTCTCGACTTGTTTAAACCGAACGATGTAATGGAAGGATTGCTGACTGTGTTTACAGACATGAGTATTCTAAGAAAAAATGTCAGTCCATTTTACCATTACATTATTGCATAGGTATGACAAATATATTATAACAAAGAGAAAAGCTTATATTGCAGAGCTTTTCTCTCTTTATGCGGTGACTATTTTATATATAATATGGTGCTAATGAAATAATATTAACTTAATCTTAACTGATAAAAAACTGCGACAATTAAACTTGCAATTTTTATTATACATCTCTTTATATAATATTTCTTGACACGGCTATTTTTTAATGATAATATAAAATCGAATTATAGCGACAATAAAAATTGAATAATTACAAGTATAAAAGCTTTATTTATGTGGTAATAAATACTCAAATATGAGAAAAGGCTCTGGAATATGAGCTTTTATATAAAACAACTTTTTTAATTGCCGTTTTAATTATATGCGAGCTTTTTTATTTCAGCAGAGATACCCATAATGAGATCAATACATAAAATTATACTTAAAATATGATCAGAAAGAATTATAATAAATGAAAAAACAGAGAATATTCCCTTCGGCAATTGTGACAAAAAAAGCAGAAATATCAATTAAATCCGGGCATCCGTGGGTTTATGATACAGAAATTATTTCTTCGGACGAATGTGGAAATGGTGAATTAATTGATGTTTTTTCTCAAAAAAGAACGTATCTCGGAACAGGTCTTATAAGCGTGAAGAGTAAAATCAGAATCAGACTACTTTCCGACAATACGAATGAAGCCTTTACAGATGAATTTTTTTCACGCAGGATAAAATATGCGCTTGATTACCGCCGTACAGTTATGGCGGATGATTATAAATGCTGTAGGCTTATATTCGGAGAAGCTGATGGGCTTCCTGGATTTACGGCCGACCTATATGACGGAATCATTGTGACTCAGATGCTGTCCTTCGGTATGGAAAAGCGCAAGGAAATGCTTTACGGCTTGTTAATCAACCGGGTAAAAGAATTCGGAATTGAGCCAAAAGGGATATTTGAACGTAATGATGTCGCTATCAGAGAACTTGAAGGTCTTGAACAGAACAAAGGCTGGTATGATTTTGGGCCGAGCTTTCAACATCCTGAATCGCCGGTTGTGACAATATGTGAAAATGGCGTAAATTATTACGTTAATGTTGAAAACGGACAGAAAACAGGTTTTTTTCTGGATCAGAAATATAACCGTCTTGCCGTGGCAAAAATCTCATCCGGTAAAAAAGTGCTTGACTGTTTCACTCATACGGGATCTTTTGCCTTTAACGCGCTTCGGGGAGGAGCAGAGCATGTCACAGCCGTGGATGTTTCCTCCGCGGCAATAGATATTGCAAAGGCAAACGCAACTTTGAACTCATATGAAATAAACACAAAAATCGATTTTGTATGCGCAGATGTTTTTGATCTGCTTCCGGAGCTTGCCGAAAAGAAGTCCGATTATGATTTTATAATATTGGATCCGCCCGCTTTTACAAAAAGCCGAAAAACAATCGGAAGCGCGGAACGGGGTTATAAGGAGATAAACTACCGTGCCATGAAATTGCTTCCGCGCGGCGGTTATCTTGCCACATGCTCATGCTCGCATTTTATGGAGAATGAAATGTTTATTAAAATGCTTTTAGACGCCGCTTGCGATGCCAATGTCAAACTCAAGCTTATCGAATCAAGAAGACAGTCTCCTGATCATCCTGTATTGCTTAATGTTCCGGAAACCGATTATCTGAAGTTTTACCTGTTTCAGGTTGTTTGAGTTTTATAATAAAAATCCTGTGCTGTTCAAATAAATAAAAAACATATAAATAACTGAAGTTCTTTATATGTTAATATGAGGATTGATGATTATATGCGTTTGTTTATCGCGGTAAAGCTTTCGCCGGAGCTTGTTGATGAGCTTGTGAAAACGCAAATTCGTATGAGATGTTCCGGAGTTAAAGCAAATTACACTCGTCCCGAAAATATGCATATCACGCTCTCCTTTATTGGGGAATCAGACGCAGAGCAAGCAAAAAATATAGAAAATGCATTCAAAAACACAAGCTTTAATGAGTTTTCACTGTCTTTGAAAGGGAACGGATGTTTTGGCAGTATATACTGGATAGGTACGGAGAGCGGGGGAGAACTCGAAAAGCTTGCGTTAAAAATAAGAAGCTTATTATTAACTGCCAAAATACCTTTTGACGATAAGAAATTTGTTTCACATATAACTCTATCAAGGGAAACATATTTTCCCATAAAATGCAAAGATATTTCTTCTTTTACTTTAAATGATAACACTTCAATGAAAGTTAATTCGTTCTTTCTTATGAAATCGGAGAGAGTAAACGGAAAGCTTATTTATAATTCTATTTATGAATTTAAAACCGGAAAAATATAAAATTATAAATTATGTGAGAGAAAGCTTTATGATGGCTTCCTCTCACATAATGAGCAATTTATGACAACTATTGATTAATTTTGCATTTTATAATTACCGCTCAAGAGAGAAAAGGCTCTGGTATATGGGCTTTAATAACTAATATTCATTATCTATAGATATTATTGCATCAAGCGGCGGTGTTTCACCTAAAAGACCTACAGCGTAAACCGTGTAAATTTTGCCTGGAAGTAAATTAACATTGGGTACGGTAAGCGCGACCTGATCAGTTCCGGTTGGCTTGACCAACAACGTATAATTACCTGGGGCTGCATTGATATAATCGGTATATTGTTTATATTTTATATTTGTAAAGAGCTTTGTTCCGTCGGGCAAAGCAATGTCAACTGCAGGAGCATTCGGAGATAAATGCGCGAATTTTATGTATGAGATACGTTTGTCATACATTGGCATATATAATTCCATTATGGGTAACAGGCTGATATTTGCCAGTTTGTTTATCGCTGCTACTGTAATACTGCTCATTGGCGGTATGGTTAATTTTGTATCAATTACAGGATTATTTTTTTGACCGGCAGGATAAACTTGAATTGTGTACTCATTTGGCTTGACTGCAACATAGTCTGTCAATTGCTTATAAACAAGGTTTTTGGCAATCAAATTACCGTTTGCGTAAATATCAACAGCAGGCGCATCAGGCGAGGCATGCAGTATTCTGACATATGAATCCGGTGGTAATGGCATATCTGTATAACATGGCCAATCATTACAAGCTTTCAATTTAGTTTCACCTCGTAAAAAAGATATTAGTGCATTATATGGTATTATTTAAATTACGTTACATTTTTTATACAGGAATTGATGAAGACAGTTGAGAGAAAAGCCCGTATTGAGGGCTTTTCTCTCATAGAATATAACTATTTATACTTGCTATTAAAATAATTTCTGAACCAACGGTTGAATTCTATCAGTCGCATTTTTTATCGAAGTTTGACGTTCTTCTTCTGTGGTTCCGGTGCCGTCAACAAGTAACTCCTCAAATGTGTTTATACCAATGAATTTCATAATATCGTGAACATAATTTAATCCTTTGGAAAGAGCAGGCTTTAGTATCCATGGAATATTTGCTCCGGAGGATTGAACATAAATAAAAATTCTGTTTTTGTCATCCAGAAGCCCATGAGGCTTATTATTTTCAAATGATATTGATTTGCCTGATTGAATAACACAATCTATATATTCCTTCACGGGAGCAGGGAACGAAAGACTCCACATCGGTGCTGATAAAACATAAATATCAGCATTTTTAAATTGGTCACATAGCTGTTCGATCTTGGCAACCTCACTTTGTTCATCGGCAGAAAGCTTACTTCTCGCTTCTAAATTTATTATTGCACTCCTGTTTTCAAAATAACAACCTTTTAATTGAGGAATATGATCTTTATACAGATCTATTTCCTCCAGTTTTATATCAGGATCTTTTTCTAAAATTGCGTTGACTAATCTTCTGCTCACTGTTCTGCTTGATGACATATCTTCTGTTTTTGAATTTGCTATGATATAAAGCAAAGTTTTCATATATTAACCTTCATAAATAATATTTGTTGATATTTTGTGTAATTAAACGTGATTTATTCGTGCAAATGTAGTTTTAATTCGTAAAAAGAAACGTGAGGTGCAAAATTTAAATAGATGTATTTGTGAATTATGACCCGGTGCTATTACAACCGGCAGTTGATACAAGCATCATGGTATTAAACGAATGCTATCTTTCTTTAGCTGTTTTCATTTGATATAATGAAGTCAACATCAGGCCGGATGAATTTTGAATGAGGTGTTTATTAATGATCGATAAACTTCAGACGGGAAAAAGAATATCCGTCATGCGTAAAAAGATCGGGTTATCTCAATCGGCATTAGCTGAAAAATTGAATATAACAACACAGGCTGTCTCAAAATGGGAATGCGGTCAGGCGCTGCCGGATGTGGAGCTGCTTACAGAATTATCATGGCTTTTCGGAGTATCTATCAATGGTTTACTTGAAGGCGGAGAAACATTCGTATCATCTGTCGCCGTAAAACCTGTTGTTCTGCCTGAACAAGCGGGATGTATGCTGAAAACCAAAGAGCAGAAAAAGCTTTTAAAGTCTGTCGCTCCATATTTCACAGATATCGAAATATCCGAGCTTGCGCGTCAGATTGCGGTAGGTGATTTTAAATCGGAATGTATTGTTTCCGTTTGTTCAAGTGAAAAGAAAAAATCGATCGCCATCGATCTGTTACAGCTTTCGGAAAATACTTTACGTGAACTCGCTCCGTATATTTCCGAAGCGGCGAATATTGCGGTCGGAGATATACCGAGAGAAATAAAGCGAATTTCTGATTATCTTGTATGCCCGGAATGCAATGAAAAATTAGAGCTTGTAAAATCGGGAGATAACATAATATTCGCATGTAAAAATGGTCATAATGCAAAAATTGTTGATGGAGTGATATGTTTCAATACGCGTGAAATTCCAGGCGAACAATGGTCGCTTTCACTTCGCAACTACGAGCATTACCTTGAATGGCAGAATTCTCCTAGAAATCCGAATTATAAGCGGGGTAAATTGTCAGGTGATGTGGTTTGGGATAAGCTGTCAGAGAGAAAGCCTAAGGTAATTTTAGATATTGCTTCAGGTATGGGAGGAGGAATCAAGGACATAATTGAAAGAATCGATTGGCAATGTATGATAATCATGACTGATCTTTCATATCGAATTTTATCATGGGATAAACGCTTTTTTGAAACTGTAAAGGTAAATCCGTATGTAGAGCTTGTTTACATTGCCTGTGATTGCGCAAAATTGCCGATTAAACCGGAATCAATTGATACAGTACTCTCAAATGGCGGATTTGAAAGCATGCAGTACAAACGGATGAACGGCTTTTCAGAAGGTTACAGGATTCTTAAAAAAGAAGGCGAAACCATATACAATATGAGTATTGTTGAAGATAAGAGTTCATTAAATTCGAAGAAATGGCTGTCATTGACGCATTCATTAGGATGGAGTGACGAAAAAGAATTCTCTGAGCAGTACGTGGAAATCGGCGAATGGATTGCAACCTGTGAAAAATACGGATACAAAAAAACAGAAGTTGAAAAGCTTTATGGCGAGCTTCCCGCGCCGGATACCGATGTGTTTCCATTCGAAAATGAAATCATGCAGTGGATGTGTAATTATGTCTGTGTATCAATAAAATAAAAATCCACTATCTTGCGACAATCCTGCAGAAATTTAGCGTTTTAATTAAATAATGCTTTTTAAGAGAGAAAAGTTTATTGTAAATGGGTTTCTCTTAAAAGAAAAGGATTATTTAATTACCGTTTTATAACCAGCAATTTAAATCGCGTTACGCGTTATATGAAAGAAATAGCTTTAATGTAAAGGCTTTCTCATATATTGATTCATAATATGATTACTGTTTAATAATACACACCGCCGGTTTCGTTTGTATGCCGGCGGTTTTTATAATATTTAAATTTATAACATTTAAACGCTATCAAGCTATTGTATATTTATAAACAAGTGAACTTTTCATATAAAAAATACGTCTTTATAAGTGAAACCGGTTTCAGTATTAAAAATTGAGGAGGTGAGATCATGGATGACTTTGAAAAAATACTTTCGGAATGCAGAAATGCAGTAGAGCGATATGTGAATTTCAAGATATCGTCAAAAGCCGATGCGGACGATATCTTGCAGGAGGTATATCTTTCGGCATATCAAAATATTGATACACTCAAAGACAAAACCTGCTTCAGAGCATGGATTATCGGTATTGCTCGAAACAAGTGCAACGATTATTTCCGCGAACGTGCAAAAAATTTTGAAATTCCGCTCGAAGCAATGTCCGGGTCGGTACTTGTCAGCGGACGCTGTGGAATAATCGAAACGAGCACAGTACAAGAAACACTTGAGCTTCTCGGAAACAATGATAAACAGATACTGTATCTATATTATTTCAAGGAGCTGCCGCAGTCTGAGATTGCAAAGCGGCTCGGTATTCCGCTCGGTACAGTCAAAAGCCGCCTGCATAACGCAAAAGTGAATTTCAAAGACAAATATCCGTATCCGCCAAGAGTATTGAAAGGAGAAAAACATATGAAAAAGTTACCGGAATATATGCCGGAATACAAGTTGGAAAAGTACGACAAAGAGCCGTTTTCAATAAAATGGGAAGAGCTTATGGGATGGTTTCTTGTTCCGAAGCTCGGAGAAAAGGTATCATGGGCGATGTATGATTATCCTGAAAAAAAACGAACGGAATATACCGATATGGAAGTTGTCGGAAAAGCAGAAGTTCACGGTGTTGAAGGTGTTGAAATAATTTCAATCGAGCATGAACCAATGGGTTTTAATGCGATAGACGGCAGCAAACAAGCAGAACGTCGATTTGTTGCACAGCTCACAGATACACACAGCAGGCTGCTTGCCGAAAGCCATTCTGAAAACGGTATTAAAAAATATTATACTTTTCTCGATGGTGATATTTTTAATAATAATTGGGGTTTCGGAGAAGATAATTGCGGCAATGAAACCAATATCGAACCGAAAGGTGACATAATACGTATCGGAAGCGAAATCAAAACCGCTGATAAAAGCTTTTTGCTTGATATAGTGGGACGTTATATTGTATCTATAAATAATCAAACATACGATACCATATGTTTGATGGATATAGAAACCTATAATCCCGGTGTTGCTTCAGAGCAATTTATCAATAAAAATGGCCGTACTATTCTCTGGCGTCGATTTAACCGTGATGACTGGGCTTTTGATCACTACAAGCAAAAATGGACAGAAAAGCTGCCTGAAAATGAACGTATTACCATCAACGGCGAAACTTATGTTCACTGGTACGACTGTATAACTGATTATATTCTATAAAAAATTCCGCTTCCGTTGCTTTGTTGCTTCGGAAGCGGAATTTATTTCATGTTATTTCTGAAATTCACGTTTTTAATAATAAACCTTATTATATTTAAAGCATCCGCTCATGATGGATGCTTTAAATATAATTTACGGTTTACTATATTCAGAAACAATTCAATGTTATTTTCTTCTTTGACTCTGTCGCAATTTGTTCTGCCCAACCTGTCGCATAAACCTAGTAAAGCGACCTCATTGATGTCCGTATATTCTTTCATACCCTGTATATCGGCAAACGGCAGATCATTTACCACAAAAAGTATCTGCATATGATATCTGACAAGTCCGGAAACCCCGTTAATGAACTTTTCATCATCGGTGAATATCTGTAAAAATTCTTTTGAAAGTTTTGCGCCGAGTTTGTCATGGTCATATGAGGTTATCTTATTATTTTTGACTTTTGTAGTCAAAGGCTTGCCTATATCGTGAAGAAGAGCCGCCCACATTAATATTGAAATATCGCTGCTTTTTGATTTCAATTTTGCGGCTTCATCCACGACAAGCACTGTGTGATTCCATACATTCCCTTCGGGATGATGCTTTCGAGACTGTTCGGTACTTTTCAGCTTGTACAGCATATCAAAAGGATATTGCTGAAATAAAGGGTTACTATATATCCTGTTTAAATAATCAGACGGCTTATTGTCTTGCAAAAGATGGATATTTATATCAGTATACAGCTCGAACAAGTTCATTTTTTGATTTCTGCATTTTTGTTATCCGGGGTATTGACTTTTCTTGCGCTTTCGGCGTTCGGATCATGCTTTATATTCTTGGAATGGAATTTCCCATCGCTTTTTTTATTGTTTTTTGTGCTCTTTTGCTTATTATCTGAACCCATAATAATCCTTATCTTTTGGTATTAGGGCCTAATGATTCCTTTTTTATATTATGGGAATCACTTTGCTTATTATCCTTCTTGATAATTTTATTTAATTTTTCAGACTTCTTGTTTTGTTTGTTTTGTTCGTTTTGATTTTCTGACATAAAATTTATATTAATTTACTGATGGTAAATTGCTTAAATTGTTGTTATCGTCTCCGTCCGGAAGAGCCTTCAGATATTCGTTTCCGTTTCTCGAAGCGACTCCTACACCGGTGATACCACCTTGTTTTGCGAGCTTTATGCCGTCGGTTTTATTTACAATTGTGCCATCGGATAATTTATATCCTGTGACACGTCCGCTGTCCTTTACCAATGCGACAATCTGTTTTGCGTCCTTATTTGGTTCGGGAATGTCGTCAAAAGTCCTTAACGGTAAATTTGACGCATCATTTTTTATTTCATTTTCATTTTTATTTTTATTCATTAAATGTAATCCTCCGATTAATTAAAATCAATGTTATAATACAATCTGATAGTATTATTCCAAAGAAAGTTATATATATTCCAGCTTATATATTAAAAGCATCAAATTTTTTTGTTTTTATTAAACCGTTTTATCTGGATATAAATAATACTCAACCCGCCGGTTTTGCTACGTTTATTAAAAATTGATTCACGATAATTAATGTATGTTCATAATATATGTTGACAAGCATGAACAATGATGATATAATGTTAACAAAGATGAATTTGTAATGACACGGATTTATCATTAATTTATTGGAGGATATTTTATGTTTATTGAGGAAAGACATACTGCAATATTAAAGACCATTTCTGAAAAGGGAAGAATATCAATTTCGGAAATATCTGAGCAATTCGATGTATCGGTTGATTCCGCAAGGCGGGATCTGCGTATTCTTGAAGAAAAGGGATTATTGAAAAGAACACACGGAGGCGCAATATCAATTCAACAGATTGGTGTTTGTCCTCCGAGAGTAAGAGATATGAAAAATATGGTGATTTATGATAATTATGCTGCTATTGCAAAAAGAGCGGCTGAATTTATCAGAGAAAACGATATTATATATCTCACCAGCGGTTCTGTCGGATTTATTATGCTGAAATACCTGCCTAAAGACGTTAATTACACTATTGTTGTAAATTCGGTCACATTAGCAGATGAACTCAAATATTGGGACAATGTAACGGTATATATTACCGGGGGAAAAATGAGAATGCACGGAACAACGTCGCTTGTTGACAGCTTGGCGACGGCTTTTGTGAAGAATATGCATTTTGATAAATGCTTTATGACCGGTGCCGGTTACAGCGCAAGCTTCGGATTTTCAAATGGTACAGATGAAACTGCGACTTTTCAAAGAGCCGTTATTGAAAATTCCAGACAGAAATTTTTATTGATGCCGAATCAAAAAGTTTCATTCAACGCTTTTATTAAAGTTTGTGATGCGGATAAATTTAACGTTTTAATCACAGATTGGGATACAGTTGAAGATGAGCTTATTAAAATTAAAGAATCGGGCGTTCAAGTGATAGTAGTAGAGAAATCATAAAAATACAGGAGAAGAGGAAAACAGAATTCTTTTTACGTTATTAACTCGGTAAATAAATACCGTTAAAGAAAGAAAAGACTATGGAATATGGGCTTTTCTTTCTTATAAACAATGATTATTTAATTGCCGTTTTAATATTCCACGGTGCGTTGAGTTATACTCACGAATTGGATTATAGATTATTGCTTATAAAAAAGCTATTATATAGCTACGGTACCGCAACAAGTCAATTCAGAGAGGTGAAATTTATGTCACTCGGACATATGTCATTCGGACAAATGATTAAACTATGCAGAAAAGAAAAAGGGTTTACGCAAAGTGAATTAGCAGAGCTGATCGGTGTATCCATGCAGGCAGTTTCCAAATGGGAAACAGATACCGGAATGCCAGATATCTCGCAGATTGTTCCTCTTGCCAAAGTACTGGAAGTATCTTCTGATAAGCTGCTTGGACTTAGCGAGCATGAAGCAAGTGAAGAATTAGCAAATCTCCGTAAACAAATCGGACATCACACAATATCCTTCGGGTGTAATGAAGCTCAGCGAATTTATGATCTCGCCGTGCCCTATTTTTCCACACACCCAACTAATTCTGAGGTTGCTTTTTGGTGTGTCGAAAGCTTAGCAGAGCTGATTGCGTTTGATAATGAAAAAGCAAAGCAGCCACAGATTCTCATGGAATGTGAGAGATACGCAAACTGTATCTTCCGATATGAAGCAGATGCAGATCAAATATGCAAAACTTATTATGTGATGTCACGTGTTTATAATCTGCTTGGCGAAAGCAAAAAATCTGCTGATATGCTGGATCGTCTGCCTGTCGTATTCGGTGACAGAACATATTGGGAAGCGGAGTTCGCTTTTGCAGACCGTAATATGCCGCTTGCCCTGCAAAAATGCAAAGAAAGCTTTGCTGCAAAGGCACGGTTTATTTCAAGATGCATTCGCTTGGCAAGAATGATAAGTGAAATTGAAGGCGGAGAAGACGCATTGCAGTATCAAGCAGAATTGAACGAATATATGTTGAATATCATAAACGCGTTTCTTTCATGCGGTGACTATATGCCATATCGGCAAATTTACCAGAAAGCATCTCTGTTATGTCATATGACATGGCAGTATTCAGAGCTGGGAAATGCAGAAAAAGCTGTCAATTGTACAAGACAGCTCATTGAAACCAAAAACCGATTTTTTGACTGTCTTGATAACCCGGAGAACAAGCATTGCTTAATGTTTATTGAGGGTGATCGTGACGGCGATTGGCATGCAACACGGGAAAGCATTGAAAGCTATGTATCTACCGCAATAAACAATTTAAAAAGCATACCGCAGTTTTCAAATGAAACTGCTCTTTATGAAGCATTAAATATGAAATAATGTTCTGGTCAAGCTTATCAAGTCATATACTGCTATTTATTAAATCGGCATTTAAATAATTACCGCTTAAAGAGAGAAAAGACTCTGGTATATGGGCTTTTCTCTCTAATAAAACACGACTTATTTAAATGCCGTTTTAATAACTTCCTTCGTGAAAAATGTTGTTTCTTTTTTAGAAATAGGTTCTTTAGATTTACATTATAAAGTATTCCCATTTTCGTCCGGATTCGTTATTATAACGAATTATCACCACTATTTGAGATTATATCAATAAGTTTATAAAATATAGCTAATAATAATTACGGTGTATTTAAATAATATTGTTAAAATAAATCAATACGATAAGTTGGTATATTTTCAAGCTAATGAATGTAGGTAATGGCAATGAATAAGTTTAAATTCTTGAAAAAGGTTTGGAGTATTGCCAAACAGCATAGATGGTATTTTTTCTTAAGTTATATCATCCTGCTCATAGAACTTGCCTTTAATCAGATCCTTCCACTGTTATTAGGTAACCTTGTTGATGCTGCTGTATACAAGACAAATATAAGGCTTTTTATGACATCGGCTGGTATTTACGCAACAGTATTTCTAGGTAGTGTTCTATGCGGCTTTTTACAACTGCAATTTTGGCAAAAACTTAATAATAAATATGTTTACGGACTACGTGTTCGATGCTACGAAAAAATACTGCGCTTAAAAGCACGAACGCTCACCGATATCAAAACTGGCGATATGCTTCAAACGATTAACGGCGACACCATGGAATTTCATCATATCATTCAGCGTTACGCTATGCGTGTCGTCAACGCCGGAATCGGCACGGTTGTTTCATTAGCTATCGTTGCTTATTTAAAATGGGAAATTGCCTTGATTATCGCTATTTTAATACCGACATCCATTCTGCTCACCGAAAGAATTAAGAACAAGACGAATGAAATCTTCAATGAAATCCGCGAGAAGCAGGGGCAGTATAACTCATGGCTGATGGAAATTCTCAAGGGAATCCGCGAAATCAAGCTGTTTGCTGCCGAGGATAACACGCAGCATAAATTCACAGATAAAAATAATGACCTGATTAAGTCGAGCGTGAAATCAATAAAAATCGGTTTTGCTTCTGATAAAACTATTGGCTTGATTTACTTTGTGGCGCAGCTTATCTTTTATATCGTGTCAGCTTTGTTTGTGGTAAATGGTTCAATAAATGTTGCTGAATATATAACTATCGCTGCCTATTACACACTTGTTTCAAGCAATTTTCAACGAATACTGCGTGATAATATGGCGTTTCAGGCACGACAGGTTGCGATTGAGCGCGTTTTCATGTTACTTGATAAGGAGTACGAGGATAACGCAGGCTTGTCATCTCTGACGGTATCTCAAGGCAAAATTGAAATTGAGGATTTATCTTTTGCCTATCAAGAAGATGTGGACGTTCTCAAAAACCTCACATATACAATTACGCCCGGAAAACGAATCGGCATTGTGGGAGCATCGGGTGTCGGCAAAAGTACTTTCGCGCATATGATGATTCGTTTTTTCACTCCGACGAAAGGTAAAATTATGATTGACGGTCAAGACCTAAATGCTTGTACTTATTCCTCCGTACGCGAGAATATCGGGCTTGTGGGGCAAGAAACCGTAATATTTGATGCCACAGTCAAGGATAATATATGTTTTGGCGCAGATGTTCCCGATGAAGCGATTTGGGGAGTACTTAAAAAGGCATATTTGAAAAACGAAATAGAGAAGTTGCCTGAAGGTTTACATACTATGCTTGGTAAGGATGGACAAAGTCTTTCCGGTGGACAAAATCAGAGGCTAGCTATAGCACGAATACTTTTTAAAAATCCAAAAATTGTGATACTCGATGAAGCGACCAGCGCACTTGATGAGGCTGCGGAACAAATCGTGCAAAATGCATTGGATGAGTTGACCGCGGGTCGGACAAGTATTGTCATCTCACATAGGCTTAACAACATTTTACACGCTGATGAGATAATCGTATTAAAAGATGGTGAAGTGGCGGCAACCGGCAAGTACGAAGATTTAATCCGCACAGATACAACATTTAGCGAGCTGTTTGCTGCACAGGCGAAAAAATTGGAGGCGATTGGCTAATGAAGTTTAACCGATTTTCTGTATTAAAACGGCTGACAAAACAGATCAAAATTCCCGTACGACTCATCGTCCTTACGCAAGCAATAGCTGTCGTTTCTATGCTTGTGTCGCTTATATCGCCTTATCTTTATTCTTTGTTGGTGGACGAGGTTATGACGAACGGGAAAGCGCTATTATTGTACATTATCATTCCTTCCATGATCGGAGCATTCGCAGTTGGTGTTGGGCTTTCCGCACTTTCCACGTTTTTATCCGTGAAGTATAACAACGAAGTCAATCTAGAAGTTAAAACAAAGATTTTTGACCGAATGATGTATAAAGATATTGCCGATGTCATGAACATTAACGTTGGTTCAGAGCAAAAGGTTATAGAGCAGGACAGCGGTGTTGTGTCCGTGTTCTTTTCGGAGCAAATCGGTGGGTTTTTAACCTCGTTCTTTTATACTGCAATATACCTTGCGCTAATGTTTATTATAAATCCTTGGCTCTCATTGGCTGCTGTTGTTTTTATTCCATTGACAATACTATTCGGTAAATATACAGGTAAAAAATTTAACGCTATGCAAAATGCGTTATGGCTGATTGGCTCAAAAAACAACAATTTTCTTTTTGACACCATACAAAAATGGCGTGAAGTAAAAGCACAGAACTTGGAAAAGCATTTGATAAATGAGTATAATGAAAGACTTCGGCCGGAGCGCAAGACGCTACTAGATTGGATGCTGTATTATGCCTTGAACGATGTGTTTTACGATATAAAGAGTATGTTTGTGAATAACATACTGATGTACTTTATAGGTGGATTACTGATTATAAACGGGCAGTTGACTATTGGCTCGCTACTTATGTTTATTAGCTATATGTCAAATTTCAGCGGAAATATCGACTCAATTATCAAGTCCATTACCGATTTTTCAGGCAACAAAGCGGTCTACGACAGACTGTTTGACGCACTTGAGTTTAATAAACAATCAAAAGATAAATTTGCCGTTGATAATTTTGATATTAACATTAATGCCGTAACATTTGCGTATAGTAAGATGTTGCCAAGTGTATTGACTGATGTTTCTTATACATTTTCAAGAGGCAAAAAATATCTTATTATAGGCAAAAGCGGCGAAGGAAAATCCACACTGATCAAACTCATTTTGTGTATGATACAACCGAATGAGGGTGTTATCAGACTAGGCAGCAAGGAGTTAGCTGATATTGAGCAGCATAGCTTGTTTAAGAAGATGACCGCTGTGATGCAGGAAAATAAATTTTTCAACCTCTCAATTCGCGAGAATCTGCTAATGATTGCGCCCGAAGCGACCGAGGATCAAATTAATTTTGCCTGTCAAACTGCGGATATATATGACTACATTCAGACCTTGCCCAATGGATATGATACCATCATCGGGGAACGCGGCATAAAATTGTCTGGAGGTCAAAAACAGCGACTGGCAATAGCAAGACTGATACTGCACAACCCGAAAATCGCCATTTTAGATGAAGCTACAAGTTCGCTTGATGCTGTTAGCGAAACGAAAATTTTGAGCAATCTTAATAAAATATTTGACAACAAGACTTTAATTGTTATCTCTCATAAACCTGCCTTGCATATTAAATTTGATGAGGTTATTAGTGTTGAAAGCAATGCATTAGTGAGCTTAGGTAGTGTAAAATGAATATGATCACGACATATTTACCTGTATTTATTAATTCGGCATTTAAATAATTACCGTTTTAGAGAGAAAGGACTATGGAATATGGGCTTTTCTCTTTTATAAAACAAAGCTTATTTAAATGCTGTTTTAATAATACCCGGATTGGATTTTTCCAGTCCGGGTATTTTTCACTTATTCACTTTAGCGGGTACAGAATTCGTTTCTCCCGATATTGTAAAGGTTTTATACTTCTGATATAATATAAACAATAAATGAGGTATCTCTAATATTCGTTATAAAAAATTTTTCTGTTAATTACATGAATAGGATATAGGAAAGACGAATTGCTCCAAACAGTGATTTTTTCATTCACCCGCCGGACAGCGGTCGCAATATTCGGTAATGTTATTGTGCCGGAATATTCGTCTTGCTTCTGATAACGATAAATGTTATAATTAGACAACAATAATCAAAAAGTAGGAATTTTCAATGAATGCTGTCGTATATAAATCCAACACCGGCTTTACAGAAAAATACGCCCGGCTACTGGGCGAGCGTACCGGCTTGCCGGTGATGCCCTTAGAAGAAGCCCGCCGTTTGCCGCAGGGAACGGACATCGTGTTTCTCGGCTGGGTGATGGCCGGTAATGTTATGGGATTAAAAACTGCTGTCCGACGCTTTCATGTATGCGTTGTATGCTCGGTGGGTATGATCGATCCAAGCGAGGAACAAATTGCTTCTGCGAGAACAGCCTGCGCCGTGGCGTAACGCACCCGTATTCGTACTGCAAGGCGGTTTTGATAAAGAAAAACTACGCGGAATATGCAGAGTGATGATGTCTTTTATCCAAAAACAGCTCTCCAAAAAAGATCATCTGACACCGGCGGAACAAGATTCTCTTGATCTCCTCCGCAACGGAGGCGACCATGTGACGTCCGCGGCGCTTGATCCCGTTGACTTATGGCTCGCGGAGCATGTATAACCAAAACTGTCACAGAGGCTGCCGAAGATGGAAATGGTAGACGGCTGCTTCAAGGTTCTCATATGAAAATCAGATTCATAATAACAATAAATGAGATTATAAATGCATGAAAAAACTTCGTTTTTTTAAATCAGATATCCAGCAAAACATTAAAAATCAATATATAAAAAGCAATGAATTTAAGGAAGATTTAATTTCTCAGAATATACAAAGAGGAAAATTATTAGCGGTCATTGTCATAACCTTTGAAGCGGTTTTTATATCGATAGATATTCTTTCTTGCATATTTCAGGTTAATAAATCATTTTCCTTTTATTCTTATCTGACGATGTATTCAATTATGATTGTTATTAACTTAATTTATCTGTTAATAATAAACGGTTATGAAAAAAAGAGCATTTATATAAATACCATGAATATAGCAACCGTTATTTTTGTTACTATGATTATGGTATGGGGAAGTATTATTTCTTTGATGGATCAGAGATTATACGGGCAATTGATGACATTTGTAATTAATATGATTACATGCTCGGTAATATATTATTTAGATTCTAAGCGAATGTGTATTCCTTATCTAATTTCGATAATATTTATGGCGGTCGGTTTGCCTTTTTATCAGAAATCAAGTGATATTCTTATCGGTCATTATGTAAATTTGATTGTCTTTGTTACTATCTCATGGACAGTATCGAGAATCATGTACCGAAATTATACTGATAATTATGTAATAAAAGAACTAATGAAGAAGTCAAGCTTGTTACTTGCGGAAGAAATGAAAGAGAACACAGTTATTAATAAAAAGCTGGAGCTGGCGAACGAACAGCTTAAAAAATTAGCGCTGCTGGATGAATTGACAGGACTCCCTAACCGTAGAAGTTTTCGTGAATTTATTGAGAAGAAGTTTGAAAACAACAGCAGCGAACAGACGGTTTCTGTTATAATGATTGATATTGATGATTTTAAGCGATATAATGATTTATACGGCCACGAAAAAGGAGATTCAGCCTTGATTGCGGTTGCCAACCGGCTCAACAATATACCTGATAATACAGATCAAATTGCAATCAGATGGGGTGGCGAGGAGTTTATCTTTGTCGCTTTTAATTTAAACCAGAAAGAGATAATTGAGATAGCTAATGACATTAGGCTTAAGATATTGGAATTGAAAATTCAAAATCAAGAATCATTTAAAGATTCTTATCTCACTGTCAGTTTAGGAACATGCACTGCGAAAATAACAAGTGAGAGGAATATTTGTAAAATAATTGATAAGGCTGATCAAGCAATGTATCTGGCAAAAAAGAACGGACGAAATTGTGTTGTTACTTTGGAATATAACGAATCAGATTTTGAAAAAGAGATTTCTGAACTATGCAAAATCAATAGTATTTAAGGCGAATGAAAAAGAAATAAGTGACAAAAGATAGAATGTCAGGATTTAAAGGTTTTGTTGTTGAATTTGAAATTCAAGATAATTATATATCAAATTATACTGTTCATACGGTTGGAGCTTCATATCATCAGGAATTTTGGATACCCTCAGAGAAGCTATGTGAATTTAATACTCACATAATAGGGAAAATTAAAATTACAAAATCATTTGAAGTATAGGAAGAATGAAAATTAATATGAAACACTTATAAATAAAATTATTTTTAAATTATGGAAGGAGCCAATAATGTCCTCTTTGACTGAAAAACAGATAAATGAAGGTTATTTTAATGGTATTGGTGGGTTCCCGCCGCTGAATCAAACTGATGATAGAACCAACTACGCAAAGGAAGTCAAAAATTACAAGGGGCAGGATAAATTGTGTATATCCTGTATACAATGAATGGATCGAATTTTTACGGACAAATACGAAATCTTTCAAAGCATTGCATTTTAACTCCAGGGTACCGCAGCAACTCTTTCATGCAGCATGTTGTCAGGAAAATTTAGAAGAGTTACGGTTTAAATGGGGGAGCCTACAAAGATTTATCTGCACTAAAAAGCCTACAAAAAATTAAATATTTATACATTGGTTCTGGAGCGGGAGTTCAAAACATATCAACAATTGCAAATATGAAGAATCTTATTGTTCTTTATGTCCAGAATTTTAAAAGAATTGAAGATTATTCTTCATTGTCTGCATTGGATAAGCTGGAGCAATTAGTTATAAGCGGACCTATTCTCGGGAAAACCCACATAAAAGATTTGGAATTCCTGCTAGAAATGCAAAGTTTGATTTCGGTTTGGCTTCTCAATACTGCATGTAGGAAAAAATATACTAATGATGAATTAAAGAGACTTCGTATATCTTTGCCTATTCTTTATGATATATATGGTTGTATTTGGGGTAATAAAAATATTTTTTAATATTATCCTTATACATATTTTATCACGCTGGATTTAAATAATGTCTACTGAACAAATACGAATTTCAAATTTCGCTGCGGTAGATGATGTGTTATTAGCAAACAATATAGGAACACAAAAAAGGCGCAAAGAACCTTTTTCAGGTTCAGGACAATAACAGACATAGCGATAC
>JAYFRN010000047.1 GCA_034925865.1 Oscillospiraceae bacterium
TTTTATATTAATTCCGTTTAATAGTATTTCTCCTTCTGTCGGGTCATAAAGACGGCAAAGAAGCTTTATAAACGTCGTCTTTCCCGATCCGTTCATTCCGACAACGGCGAGCCTTTCGCCGATTCTGAATTTGAGCGAAACGTTTTGCAGAGCATAAGCAGCGGAAGAAGGATATTTGAATGACACATCTCGGAATTCGATCTCATAATCGTTATCTCCGCCGACGCATAGAGAGCGCTTTTCGACCGGGAGGGTGCCCAGGTACATCTGCGACGGGATTTCCATAAAATCAAAGTATATCTGGATCGCTTGATTATTTACACGCAGCATAGCAAGCTGTGTCATAAAATCCGTAAAGCCGTTTGTGAATTCATTGATACTTCCCACATAACGCACAACCAATCCTACACCGAATAACCCCGCAAGAGCCTTCAAGCCGACAAAAAGATACACAAGAGTACTTATTGTAATTGTAGATACTGTTACTATACTGGAATATTTCATTTGATTCTTAAACAGTATGTTTATGCTTTTATATGCATCATCAAAAAGAGACATTGATTCTTCCATAATGAGAGCTTTTTGATTATAAATACGGATGTCTTTCCCGGCATGGTAAGAAGCAAGATAATCATTTAAATAATAACCGAAAATTCTGTTAAATGGTATAAAATCGTTCATAATTTTATAAGTTTTTTTCGTGACATTATTATTTGTATACATGCCGACAAATACATTTGCTATAATGCCAAAAGCAAGAATAATTGATAATACGGGCGATGCAGCAATGGCATACAGACCGGAAAGCCTTTCGCCGCTGACTGTCATAAACATTGAAGCAGTAAGAGAAACAGAAAATGCAACGGTAATAAATGATTTTATCATAAGCTGAAATGAACGAATAAGCTGCCAGATTCCGCCTCCGTTCATAGAACGGAATTCATTAATCTTCTCTCTTAACCGGTGCGTCTGCGGATTTTCCACAGCGGTATAATCCATACTTATTATCTTTTTACTGATCTTCATTTCATATCTTGAATCAAATTCAAATTCCAACAGGTTTATGAATCTGTTTAATGATCTTATAATTAATAACACAAGCAGATTAACTGATATTGTTATCACCGCATATGTCAAAAGAACGTTAAATCCCATTTTCCTGGATATCCCGTCGATAATAAGCGCCGACATATAAATGTTGATAAAAGGCGTTATCGCATTGAAAACAGTACGTATAAAAATTAATGATAGAAATCCACTTCTGATACTGTGTATTTCCTTTAAACCTTTAATTATCAGGAGGATATCATTTTTAAGCTTTTTCACTTAATTTCCTCCTTGTAGTAATGGCTTTGTATATTAAACATATTTGCGTATTTGCCTCCGAGCTTCATAAGCTCGTCATGCGTTCCCTCTTCTGTTATTTCTCCGTTTTCAAGATATAAAATTCTGTCGCAGAATCTCGTGCTTGACAACCTGTGAGAGATAAAAACTGATGTCGCGCCGGTTGTCAATTCGTTATACTTTTTGTACATTTCGTTTTCTGCGATCGGATCAAGCGCGGCGGTCGGCTCGTCGAGCACGATCACATTTCCGCCCTTATACAAAGCTCTTGCCAGCGCGAGCTTTTGTTTTTCGCCGCCTGACAAATCCGTCGCTTCTTCGTGTATGCTTTTTAATAACAAAGTATCTTCTTTATACGGCAAGCTCTGTACCTTTTCATATAAACCAGACAATGTAAGCACTTTTTCAATACGGGTATAATCGATCTTTTTTTGTTCACATAGCGCGATATTCTTTGCAACCGAAACAGGCATAAGACAAATATCCTGAAATACAACGGACATAATCGTATAATATTCATCACGGTTATATTCATTTATATCATATCCAGCAACAATAATTTCCCCATCAGTCGGTCTGTAAAGTCCGCATAAAAGCTTTACAAGCGTCGTTTTACCGGCTCCGTTAAGCCCGACAAGCGCGATCTTTTCTCCTTTATTAATTTTTATATTAATATGTTTCAAAGTCTCATTTTCATTCTTCGGATAACGAAATGAAACATCATTAAATATAATTTCCGGTGATTGTTTTGGCAGCGACGAACCAATTCCTCGGTTGAAATGATCCGGCAGATCAAGAAACTCACGCAGGTCGCAAAAATCAAGGCTTGTTTTCTCTAATGCGTTGAAGGAATCGATCAGACCGAGCAGCCAGCCTGAATATTGTGAAATCAATCCGAAATACAGGACAAAATCCGCAGCAGACAAGTTTTTATTTAATACTGAATATATTAAAAATATATATGCCGCGCCATCGCGAACAAAGGTCATGACGGCAGAGATAAAATCAATAAGAAATCCGCGTTTTTCGCTTTTTCTGTTCCATACCAAACGGTCTTTAAGCAAAATTTCAAAAATATTTTGAAACCAGTCAGACATACCGTAAAGGCGGATATCTTTCGCCGCTTCAAAATTGCCCGCTTTACGCTGAACATATCCGCGTTTCCTATCAATCGGAATCCAATTATCTTTATTCCTGTATGTCCAACCGTTGTTCGCTTTATTGATATAATAATTTGCGACAGTCATACCTACAAGCAGCAATACGAGCCATGGATTCAAAGAAAAAATCAAAGCCGAATATGTAACAAGTCCGATTATATTTGACACGATATTTACAAGCTGAGCAAATACCTGTTGTGTACCGCCGTTGTCACCGCCAACCGCGTTAAACGCTTTTTGTAACTTTGTCTGCACGTCGGGGTTTTCATAATTCTCGTAATCCATATCCATGATTTTTTCGGTACATAAACCTATATATTTGAATCTGTTCCCGAAAGAGCGCCATTCGATTTTTGTGCTTATAATATTATCCAATAGATGTAATGAAAGCAAGCATCCCGACAGAATTAGAATACAGGATATCAGCTTTTCCGCCGATACTCCAATTGAAATAAGCTCAATCACATATTTTGAAAGATATGTCGCAGTCAGCGGAAGTACCACAATTAACGGCATACGTGCAACGGTAGCCAAAAGAAGTCCCTTGTCCATCTGCCATGCTTTTTTCATAAGGAAAAAAATATTGCTCGGCATTGAATACAGAGGCTTTTTCTTCGGTTCTTTTTTTATTCTTTCTTTTTTCATTCTATCCACCTCCACCGATATAATAACATAAAAGACCGTTCGTGTGTTTATTTTAGCACGAACGGTACAAAATTCAACACGAACGGTAATTTATTAATGGCAATTAATAAGCCCCGGTTTAAACGATATAAAAATATCGAAATGAACCGGGGCATTTCTATAGATATTAATCTCCAAAACTACGATATATCCGGCATATTTATATTGACTTTTATATATAAATCATATATAATAACAATATCTGTTTACAAATAAGGAGTTGGTAGTTTAAATGGACGGTGGCAGTTGGCTACAAGTCTTAATATTCATCGCACTTATGATGATCGGTGCATATTTTGGCGCAGCCGAAAGCTCTTTTTCCGCAATGAATAAAATTAGAATAAAGAATCTCGCCGACGAAGGGGACAAGCGCGCAAAAAACGCGATGTTTATTTCAAGCAACTTCGACCGCGCACTGACCACTCTGCTTGTGGGTAATAATATAACTCACATAGCCTGTGCGTCTATCGCGACCGTTGTCGCAATGAGACTTCTCGAGAATAAATCGAGTAATCCCGGGCTCTCGGCGACTATTATAACAACGGTTGCAGTTTATCTTTTTTGTGAAATGATTCCGAAAAGCTATGCCAATTCGCATAGTGAAAAGCTTTCATTGGCTTATTCGGGTTCGTTGCGCTTTTTGATGAAGCTGTTTTATCCGTTGGTTTTCTTTTTTACCCTTATTACCAAATGGTTTTCAAAGCTCTTCAATAAGAAACAGGAGCCGACGATTACAGAAGATGAGCTTTATGATATAATTGAAAATATAGAGGAAGAGGGCACGATGGACGAGGATCAGAGCGATCTGTTTAAATCAGCGCTCGAATATACAAAAACTTCGGTCGGCGATGTCATGACAATGCGGGAAGATATCTCCGCTGTTGATATCACATCCTCTTATTCCGATATACTTTCATTGGTTAAAAGCGTAAAATATTCCCGTATTCCCGTTTTTGAAGGTAATATTGATAAAATAATAGGAATTCTTCAAATCCGGGCCTTTTTAAAAGCATATTTATCCGGAGCGCCGTTTGATATACACGATATGCTTACCGAACCGAATTTTCTTACAAAGTCTGAGCTTATCGACGATGCTTTGCGCGATATGAGCCGGCATAAGATTTACCTGTCAATCGTGCGTGACGATTCAGGAAGAACGCTTGGGCTTGTTACAATAGAGGACTTTCTGGAAGAACTGGTCGGAGAGATCTGGGATGAGGATGACGTAGTTGACGATGACTTTTTTAAACTGGGAGGCAACCGCTTTGATGTGGGCGGACATATTACACTGGGCGAAGCGCTTCGCCGAATGGGATGCTTCGAGATTATCGAGAAAATGAAATCAAATTCTCAGGAAAGGCTGATGCTGAATAAATCCGTTCAGGCCTTTGTACTTGAAAACTTCGGACATATTCCGGAGGTTGATGAAAGCTTTGTATACGCCGATTTCGAATTTACAGTTGAACAAATGGACATAAACCGGATATTGAAAGTGATTATAAAGCACAATACAGGCGAACCTCATGAGGAGGATGACAAGTAATATGGATATTCTTCCTTATTTATATATAATAATTTTGTTGGTTTTTTCCGCTTTCTTTTCTGCTTCGGAGATAGCTTATAACTCATTTAATCGTTTGCGCATGAAAAAGTCAGCGGAATCCGGCAGCAAGACAGCAAAGCTTACACTTTCGATTTCGGACAAATTCAATTATGCTCTTTCTGCAATTCTAATCGGTAATAACCTTGCAAATATTGCGGCTTCTTCAATTTCAACAGTCATAGTATTTGGAATTTTAAAATCATACGGAATTGAATCAAGCTCCGGCGCAGCCGTTATCGCTACGATTGTTATGACTGTCATTATACTTATCTTTGGCGAAATAGTACCGAAAATTTTAGGAAAACAAAATTCCGATTCTGTCGCCAAAGCAGTAAGCTTCCCTGTCAGAATACTTACGATAATATTTTATCCTGTTACAATCATTGTTATGGGCTTGATCAAGCTGTTTTCTTTCTTTTGGAAAACTGAAAAAGAAGATGATTCCGTCTCGGAATCCGAGCTTTCAACAATTATAGACACAGTAGAAGAAGAAGGAGTTATTGACGAAGAAAAAAGCGATTTGCTGCAATCAGCTCTTGAATTCTCCGATATTACAGTTCAGGAGATTATAACACCGCGTATTGATACAATATTTATTGATATCGATGATGATCCTGATGTTATCGAAGAAATAATCTCACGCTCACATTATTCGAGAATTCCGGTTTATGAGGACAGCATAGATAATATTATCGGGATTCTATATCTCAATCATTATTATAAACAACGTATAGAAACTGACAGTCATGATCTCAGACCGCTGTTAATGGAGCCATATTATCTGCACAAAACGATGAAGCTTCCGGCCGCTCTCGCGGAAATGCGCAAAAGAAAGATACATCTCGCAATTGTCGTTGATGAATACGGAGGAACAATGGGAATTGTCACGATGGAAGATATTCTTGAACAGATAGTGGGTGAAATATGGGATGAAACAGATGAAATAGTTGATGACTATATTCAAACCGGAGAAAATTCCTACGATATAAACGGCGATATGAATATATATGATTTTTTTGAGCTTGTCGACGTTGATGACCGCGATTTTGAATCCGATTATTCCACGGTAGGAGGATGGGCTATCGAAATGCTTGAAGCAAATCCCCGTGAAGGGGACAGCTTTTCATATAAAAATCTGTATATTATAATTACTGAAATGGATGATCTGAGAGTTAAAAAATTGTCCGTCGTAATAAATCCTGTTGAAGACGAGGATGATTATTAAAGCTGCATTAAAATAAGCCTTGTTTTATGAGAGAGAAAAGCCTATATACCAGAGACTTTTCTCTCTTTTTTACGTTAATTATTTTATTGCCGAGTTAATAAATAATCAGAACTTTATAAATTACATTCACATAATATAACTATTTTTTAATGCCGTTTTAATTGCTGAAGGGTATTGATTTTTTTTTGCTTTGATAGTACAATTTATATATCGTTATATTAATGTGTAATTGCCGTTTAATAATGTTCTGCAGATACAAAGTAATAAATGGATTCCAAATTCGGAAATTCATGATTTTAGAAAGCTAAACTTATATTTTCCCTGCTCGAGTTTTGCTTCTTTCAAACAGTTTCGCTTGCAAACAGCATTATTCAGCAAGCATTATTTATATATTATTGAACGGAAATATTATTTGGAAGGTGGATAACCATGTATATCGGCTCTCTTTTATCCTCAAAATCAGGCATTTCACCGACGATCTCTTATAATAAAATAGGATCCTCTCTTCCGTTTGCTCCGGAGCTTTATCCCGATACCGAAGGAGCCTTTAAATTGAAGTTCTCGGAAAGCGTCTTGGTGAAGGGCGGTTCCATAGGTTGGAAATGGGATTCGATGCTGCTGTGCGGTGCCGATATTATGTTGGAATTCACCAAACGCGTTTTTGTCGACAAAATATTCTTTACACTCCCGGATGCGCCAACCGCAGAGAACGCCGAGCTTTTTTGGTTTGACGGGAATAATTACGCAAAATGCGGCGAAGCTGTCAGAAATGGAGGCAAGCTCTCCGGCAACATTGAAATCGAAGCATGTGTAAATACAGATATAATAATTGTCAGACTTCATTCCTGCATGTCAAACATAATAATTAAATCGCTGGATATAACAGGAGCCGTTTTTGATACAAAAGGAACGTTTCCGCTGGCCGACGATATCTGCGTTCATTCAAACAGAGCCATCCCGCTTTCAGAAATCAGCGAGGTAGTCTGCGACGGAGAATCAGACTCAGCCTTCGGACGGGAATTGTTCATCGAATTCGAAAACGAGCGCGGATTTGACATTGCCGACAATCGCAGATTTTGGTACAGCGGTACAAAAAAGGCAGTTTCATTTTTAACGGATAATGCATTTCCCGACGAATTCTTTTCAATTAATTCTGACTCGGCGGGATGCGTAATAAAAAGCGGCAGCCGCAGAGGATTTGTATATGCTGCAGCGGCTCTCTCACAGCTTTGCTCCGACGGATATATCCCTCTTATATCGCTGAATGATAAACCATATTTAAAAATGCGCGGAGTTCATTTCGGAATTCCCGCGCGTGATCAGATTCCCTTTGTTAAACGCCTGATTAAATACATTCTCGCTCCGATGAGATATAACATGATTTTCATGGAAGTCGCCGGGGGGATGAAATATGACTTACACCCGGAAATAAATGAAATGTGGTCATTGATTCGCGATAAAATGACTGCCGGCGAATGGCCTTACTGCGGTCATATAGACATGGACGCAAAGGGCGATTATCTTGAAAAAAGCGAAATCCGCGATCTGGTTGATTACGCGGAAAGCTTTGGTATTGAAATTATACCTGAAGTTCAGTCGCTAAGTCATGTCCAATATCTCACAAAATGCCATCCCGAAATAGCGGAAGTATCCGACGAAAAGCGCGTCGAGCTTAATGTAAAGGATTTAAGGCTTGCCGACATTCCCACAAACGATTTTTATCCAGATTGCTACTGCCCATCAAACGAAAAGAGCTATGAACTCATTTTTGATGTACTCGATGAGGTAATCGAGGCTTTTCACCCTAAAAAATTCGTACATATGGGACATGACGAAGTATATACGCATAATGTATGCCCTGTATGTAAAAACAAAACAGCCGCCGAGCTTGTATCGTCAGATATAAACCGCATTCACGAGCATTTAAAAAAGCATGGACTCAGAATGGCCATATGGGGAGATATGGTCAATGATATCAACTGGTATGCCGCGCCCGACGCGATAGATTTGATCCCTAAAGATATTATGCTCCTTGATTTCATATGGTATTACGACTTCAGCCGAGATACCGAAGCAAGGCTTTTAGATCACGGCTTTGAAGTGATGATCGGAAACATGTATTCGAGTCATTTTCCAAGATTTGAAACACGCACCGCACGCAAAGGTATTGCCGGCGCCCAGGTTTCGACATGGGTTGCGGTCGATGAAAAAACACTTTCATATGAAGGAAAGCTTTATGATTTCATTTTTACCGGAAACATGATGTGGTCTTCTAAATATGACAGTCGCGCGTTTTATTCGTATGCACGAGCGATCACTCCGCTGCTTCCCGAAATTAGAAGCCGGGTACACGGAGACAAAAACGCTCAGATGCCTTCTCGTAGCGGCAAATTCGATATCATCGCTCTTTGCGAATCAAAAGAATATGTGCCTTTCTCAATCTCCCGTGCTGTTCAGCGCGGAAAATCGGTTTTGAAAGGAGTCGAATTTAATATTGAAAATGTACTCACTGCCGCTTCTTCTCATTCTCTTAGCGGTGCTCCTCAAATTGTGCGCGCGGTCTTTTCCGGTAAATGCGACAGTCTTGTTTTTCTGTATGGCTGTGAAAATCCGGTTATGCGTGTCGCATGGAAGCCAATGATAAAAGTCGGAGAAATAATCATTTCATATTCGGATAATACACATACAATTGCTGATATTGAATTCGGATATAATATATACGACATATCTAAAAAATACGGTAAGCCTCTTGAAAGCGCATATTACCGACATGAAGGTTACAGCGGCACATATACGATAGACGCGGCAATCGAATCAAAGGATATCGCAGGTAAAGATTTGACTCTTTATTCCTATGAGCTTATTAACCCGCATCCTGAAAAATTAATAACCAAAGTAGAAATAAAGGCAGAGGAGGATCCTGCCGTAAATATTCATATTTTCGCGATCACCGCTGCAAGAAGGTAATTTATATTATTTCAGTAAAAGAATTGTCCATATACTAGAGCTTTCCATTTATAAAGCGCGATTATATAAATACCAAGTTTTTAACTCGGCAATTAAATAATTCCCGCTAAAAGAGAGAAAACTCTTGTATATGGATTTTTCTCATACAAAACAAGACTTTTTAATTACCGTTTAAAATAATAAGCAGTATTATTTTAATTTGACATTTTTATCGGAGCAGTGTATAATCATATAAAAATATGCAAAATATTCGGCTCGGGTATATTTATACCAAATGCCGCTTTTCAGGATGAATAAATGAAGCTCAAAAACACAAGCAGCAAATCAGAAAAACGTCGCTATCTGCTTTATCTGATGCTTACAACGGTTTTTATTATCGGTTTTTTTACCTTCTTATATATAATAGAACATGGTCCGCTGCCGCAGGTTATTATCAGAAAGCAAACCGATGCTAAAATTAAAATATCAGCCGGAACCGATCCGGAAGGCATCGCATTGTTTGAATCTGCAGAAAATGATAATGCTGCATTTTCTACGCGCTCCGTCGCCCTGATTGCAAATGAAACATATCGCATGGTCGTAAGCAACACCTCCGGCGACTCAGTGACTGTAGTCATTTCTCTGCCCTCATATATTGTCGTACCTTCCGATTCGGAAAACGCAGCGGACTCATCAAACCATATAAGTCTTAACATCGACAAAGGCAGTAATGCGGCTTTTTCTATTCAATCGTATAAAGACATCGATTATTTGCCATCATTTACAGTTTCTCGATCGGGCAAAACAATCCAGTATATAAGCGATTACGATTCGTTAAAAACAGCTCTGAGTTCATCCGGAAAGGCCGCGGAAATAAATCTTCTCGCGGATATCAACTCCGATGTCGAGGAAGATTTAATATTTTACCGTCCGGTCGCCTTTTTCTATGGAGACCACACGCTTTCCGTCAACGGCAATATTATCTTCGAATCGGCCGGAGAAGGAACCTTTCAAATGACCGGAAACGGCGATACTGTTAAAGCTTCAGGCTTTTTTGCCAATGCCCCGAAATGCGCCGTCGAGATATCTCATCCTTTTTATACTTTTGAAAAAGACTGTACTGAATATTATATAACGGCCTGGCATTATAATGGCTCATATTTAAATGCCACAAAATTTCCGGTCGCATCCTATGCAATGCTGTCTGCGCTTGCCGATAATGACAGATACCCCAAATTGTCTGATGGGAGTTCCATTATCTTTACATCAGCCTTCTCACTTGAAGATTCTGTAATGATTGAAAAAGCAGTATCGCTTAAATTCAATAAAAAGATTGATCCGGGCGATTATTCAATATCTGTTTTTTCTCGCGCCGAAGCAGCCTTGACATATTCCGGAGGATCAAATTATGATTATACTCACCTGTTTCTCGATCTTCCCGCTTCTTCGATAATCTGGTCCGGGAAAGGCGCTCCGGGAGAGCTTTATGTGTCAGAGCAGATGAATGTCAAATCATATAATGGCATTGCTCTGCGGGATAAATATGGCATCGGCGGTTACTGCATGGGAGATGTGACATATTTCGCCATACGCTCAGCCGAAAACACTGAATTCCCTTCAGATGTCGTTTTTATTCAGGAAGGAAACGTTTTAGTAGGTTATACTGAAAGTTATTCGATTGACATATCACAGCTAACTTCGGTGGATATAGCGTATAAAACCACAAAATGCAAGCTGTCATTCCCCGCATATATGAAAAATAATGACGGCACCGTCGATATTTCATCCGAACCGATATGTATCCTGACCGACACATACGGCAACACCAGAATATTAAAAATCAAACTGAAGCGAACCGGAAAAGGTATACCGGTTGTGAATATAGATATTGACGGCGGCGTTACGGTATTGGATAAAGATATATACCAAAACGCCGTCATTTCGATAGATTCATTTGGCAGGTTCGATTTCAATTCTCTTTATGATACAATTATAACTGTGCGTGGGCGCGGAAACTCAACATGGAAAAAGTTTGATAAAAAACCGTTTCGCATCAGCTTTTCCCAAGCAACCGAGCTGTTTGGACTCAAAGAAGGCACCGAATGGATATTCGTCGCTAATTATGCGGATAAATCGCTTATGAGAGACCGTATCGCATACGAAATGGCAAAGCTTCTTGATAATATGGATTACGCTCCGACTCAATACTGTGTGGATGTCTTTATTAACGGATCATATGCCGGAGTTTATACATGCGGAGCTCAGCTTGAGGTCGGTAAAGGACGGATCGAGCTTGGCGAAGGCGACGGAGCAGACGTCGGGTATGTCGTTGAAGTAGGAGGAGTCGACGACGGAGTTCATATAAAAAATATCGACTATTTTCATGCCGGTCTTATTAAATTTGCGCTCGTCAGATATCCCGATAAGAAAACACGCACCATTTCACAATTCAATTATATCAAAAGTTATTTTATGAAGGTTAACAACGCTATCGTCAATTTGGATAATTACGAAGAATATATAGACGTTGATTCTTTTGTCGACTGGCTGATCCTCCAGGAACTGTCAAACAACACCGACTCCAGCTTCAGACGCAGCTGTTATTTTACAAAACAGCCCGGTGGCAAGCTTAAAATGGGTCCTCCTTGGGATTTTGATATCGCATTCGGCAATTTCATCGAAGACGATATTGATTATGATACATGGGCCTCATATACCTATCACAACCCCACGGAGACAAACGTGGATACAAGCAAAGATTATGTAGGAACAACCTGGGCAAAATATCTGCTTTCTGATCCTGCCTTTGTCAAACTTCTTCAGAAAAGATGGCTTGAGGTAAAAGACGCGTTGGTTTCCTGCGCGCTCAATGAAATCGACCTGACGAGCGCTGATATAGCGCCTTCTGCAAAAGAAAATTTTATGGTATGGAACATTCTGAATACCCGTGTGTCGCTTGAGCGAAGGGATGTCACAAAGTATAATACTTTTGAAAAACAAGTGCAATACCTTAAGGATTTCATTGTAAAACGTTCGGAATGGATGACCTCCAAGCTTGAACAAATGATGAAAGAATTCGAAGAGAAAAGTAAGTAAAGAGCTTATATAAATTTTATCTTCGTTTGGATACTATTTAAACGGCATTTAAACAATCCTTGTTTATAAGAGAAAATCCCATATACCAGAGTTTTTCTCTTTTAAGCAATAAATTATTTAAATGCCAAGTTAGTAAGATAATTAATAATCTAAAATTCATAATCTTGACATAACAGCTGCGCTATTATATAATGATAGCAGATAATATTCATATGTTTATATTCCCTTCCCGCTGATCGGTATTTATATTAAAGCAGGATATAATCATGATCATCGACATTCACGCTCATCTTTATAAATATCCATACCCGTACAGCATTGATCCGGCAACCGGAAAGTATAATTTCATTTTTCCGAATGAATACGATTTACGTTCTATTCACGATTCTCTCGGAATTGATCGCGCCGTGCTTCTGCCGCTTGTTTCCAGCGAAGTATATATGCCTCAGTCGATAGGAGAGCTGATTGATATTTGCGATGCTTCAGACGGACGTTTTGTCCCCTTCTGCAACCTCGATCCGCGTGTATTATCAAATTCCTCTGATACGGATCTCGGCTTTTTGCTTGAATATTACAAGCAAAAGGGCTGCGTCGGAATGGGTGAAGTGCTGCCGCTTATGGCTTTTGATGATCCGTATATGCAAAATCTTTTTTACCATTGCCAGAAGGTCGGATTCCCGCTTTTATTCGACTTGTCCGCTTCTCAAAAAACGGGATATGGCATATACGATGATCCAGGTCTCCCGAGGCTGAGACATTCTCTTGAGAAATTTCCTCAGCTTCTGTTTATAGGTCACGGTCCCGCTTTCTGGAGCGAGTTGGGAGAGCTTCATCCTGGTGAAAACCGCCGAAGTTATCTTCACACTGCTATTGAAAAAGAAGGCGCCGTAATAAAGCTTATGCGTGATTATAAAAATCTTGCGGTCGATCTTTCCGCCGGAAGCGGTTATTACGCGATGACGCGAGACCGCGATTTTGCCGCTAGCTTTATTAATGAATTTTCTGACAGAATAATGTTTGGTACTGATATTTGTTTTGCCGCAATACCACATGAAATTTTAAATGTCTTTTTAAAGGAGCTTGCTTCCGACAAGCTTATAACGACCGAAAAGTATGAAGCCGTAATGCATAAAAACGCTGAAAGGCTTTTAGGTATCTGAATGCGGCGAGGTATTATAAAAAGAGCGCTTTTTGTCGCATTTATTTTCGGATCACTTTTAATATATGCATACCTTGCTTCCCGCGGGCTTTTCGGAATGCCCTGTATATTCTACGAAATAACTCATTTATATTGTCCGGGCTGCGGCGCAAGCAGATTATTTCTTAATATATTTACTTTTAAATTCTATGCTGCATTCCGCATGAATCCGCTTTTATTTGTTTTGCTTCCGTTTATCGCAATATATTTAGTAATTGCAATTTATTATTATATAATAGGAAAACCTAATCCGATAGACCGCAGAATACCTAGATGTGTTCCTTTCATCCTTGTGCTTATCCTGATTATATACGGTATCCTGCGTAATATTCCTTTCTTTTCTTATCTGGCACCGACACCAATAAATTAACCAAGAGGACTTATATGAAGCTCTTCGCAAAAGATTCAATTCACAACGATATAGATAAGCCGACCGCAATAGCTCTCGGAAATTTTGACGGAGTACATATAGGACATCAAAAGCTAATTAAAGAAATAACAGACATGTCAGCTTTGCACGGTTATACTTCCCTGGTATGGAGCTTCGAAACCCATCCGGAAAATATACTTTATGATTTCATCAGGGTTAAGAGCATTACTACTCTCGATGAAAAAACACAGCTTCTTTTTGCCCTCGGAGTCGATACCGTATATTACGAGGATTTTAAATCTGTACGCGAAATGTCGCCTATGGATTTTATAAAGAATATTTTAATAGATAAATTTCACGCAGCCGTGGTGGTTTGCGGATTTAATTATTCCTTCGGAAAGGACGGGACCGGTGACGCCGTTTTTCTTGAAAGCTGCTTAGGCAGATATGGAGTCAAAACGATTATTATCCCTCCGATAATCTGCGGCGATGTTCTTGTAAGCAGCACATTCATCAGGTATTTGATTGAAAACGGACGAATGGAAGAAGCATCGGAATTTCTCGGACGCAATTTTTTTATTACTTTTCCGGTGGTATCCGGACATAAACTCGGACGCACACTCGGCACTCCGACAATAAATCAAAATTTTCCTAAAGATCACATACTTCCTCGAAAAGGAGTATATGCCGTTCGCGTTAATGTTGGCGAAAAGGAATTATACGGCATTTCCAATGTCGGAACCCGCCCGACGGTCTGCTCCGAAGGCATTATTAACTGTGAAACACATATCCTGGATTTTAACGGTGATCTTGTCGGAAAAAATATACGTGTAAGCTTCTGTAAGCGTCTTCGCGACGAAATAAAATTTTGCTCGATTGATGAACTTAAAAGACAAATAAAACTTGATATCGCGTCGGCACGCGATTATTTCTCAATATGAAAAATAATAATAAAAGTTTAATAGTTCATGATTCCGGCTTTCACAAAGTTTTAAAATTGAAATCCGGAAATATTTCACGCGCTTTCATATTTCTGATCGTCTTTTTTTTAACTGCAACAGCAATAATTCCTTTAAACCCGGATTTTTATGCGCTCGCATTAGACGATCCAGGCATCGAGTCTTCTAGCGCCATAATTTATAATATAGAATATGACACTCTTTTGTATTCAAAGAACGCCGATGAAAAAATATATCCGGCATCGTTTGTTAAAATCATGGTTTCAATTCTCGCATTTGAATATCTTCAGACAGAAAAGAACGTACCGGACGTAACCATATCAGAAAACGTTGTTAAAAAATCAACAGGCACGCTTTTAGGACTGAAGGCCGGCGAGGTTATACCTTATAATGAGCTTTTATATGCAATGATAGTAAGCGGAGCCAACGATGCTGCAAATGCGATTGCGGAAACCGTCGCAGGAAGCATAGATGCTTTTATTGAAAAAATGAACTTAAGAGCAAAGGAGCTCGGCGCTTTAAATACATATTACGATAACGTAACCGGAATGCATTCACCGCTTATGTATACCACTCTGTCAGATACTCTGCTTATAGTACGCTGCGCATATAAAATCAATGATTTTGTCGTAATGTCATCTACTCTTTCTCATACATTACCGACGACAAATAAATCAGCCGAAAGAAAGCTTACCAGTAAAAATTTGACGCTTAATCCAAGTACAGAGCTTGGGTATTACATAGAAAATGTATTCGGAATAAACGCCGGCAGTACCACAAAGGCCGGGTTCTGCGCAGCAGACGCCCTTGAACATGCCGGACTTACTGATATTGCGATCGTTTCAGGCGGCAAGATCAACGGAAGATCATATACTCATTTTCTTGATCTGAAGCGTCTTTTTGATTTCAGTCAAAAAAATTTCAACTCTAAATGCTTAATTAAAAAAGGTGATATCGTATATGAGCTGCCAGTTGAAATGGGTGTGGATTTCGATCATGTAATGCTTAAATGCGTGGAAAACATTGACGCTTTGCTCCCTAAAGACGCTGAGCTTGATAAAATTCTGAAAATTGATAAGGATATTTATGTTGATAAGCTTGTCGCGCCTGTAACTGCCGGCACAGAATACGGAAAAATCTCGGTTTATATCAACGGAAATAAGGTTGGCTCGACTTCTCTTGTCGCAGCAACAGATATAGGCAGAAGCGTATGGCTGTATTCCCTCGATAAAATTAATGAATTTTTTGCGCTCTCATGGGTTCAAACGGTTGCCGCTATTTTCGTATCAATACTAATTCTTATCATACTTCTGCTTATAATTTTCGCCTCAATTCATTCTGCAAAAATGAATGCCGTAACAAGAAAAGCAATGCTTGCCGATAAAAAGGTATATTTACATGAGCTCGAAATTGAAAAAACAGAGGATGCTATAACCCGAAAAAAAAATGCTGCGCACCGTCAGGCAATAATGCGCCGCTTAAGAAATTATATTCGTGAAAGAAAACGTGAAAAGGAACGTCGTATTCGTCTGGAACAACTTAGAGCAAAAAAAGCGGCTCAGGCAATGAAAAAGCGCAGACCGCCTTCGGCCTATCCGCATTCACAGCACAATCCAAAAAGCACATCACATACCGCTTCCTCCCCTATTCATAAACGCAATACATCCGGATATAAACCGGTCGAACATATTGAAGGTTCATATTCAAAAGGTCAATCCAATTCAAATTCAGCCGTTAAAAAAGAAAAATACCGTTAATTTCGAAGAATTATTAAAACGGCATTTAAATAAACATTGTTTTTATTAGAAAAGTCCATATACCAAAGCTTTTTCTCTCTTAAAGCGATAATTATTTAAATGCTGAGTAACAAAATTATTTATACAATATTTGGAGATTATCATGAAAAAAATCAGATGCGGCTTTGCACAGGTGGATATTACTCCGCTTCCCAATGAAAGCTTTCAGGACGGATATGGTTCCCGCCTTCTTCCGCCTGACGCAGTAAGAAGTAAAATTTATGCGAAAGTGTGCGCAATAACAGAAAATCTCGAAGGCGGAAAAACTCATATAATCGGCGCTTTTGATATATGCGGATTTAATTCAAAGGTTTCTGATATTCTCAGGGACTCTGTAAAATACTACTGTGGAATAGATCGCAGAGACATCACAATTTGCGCAACCCACACGCATACCGGACCGGCGTGCGGAGTTCTCGATTCGATGCCGCTTAATCTGATTTATTGGTACAGAACAGCAGAAGCGTTCGCAAAAGCAGCAAAAGAAGCACTCGACAACAGAGCGGAAGGAAATTTTGAATTCCGTATTTCGGATATCGAGCTTAAGACAATCTATAACCGTGTGGGCAGGCCATATACTGACAGACTAGTCAGAATTGGAGCTTTTTACGATAATAATAAAGCTCTAAAAGGGATAATCGCAACCGGTTCATGCCATCCCACAGTTCTCGGAGATCAGCTTATTTCCGCTGATTATCCCGGAGTAATGACAACAAACCTCCGAGTTGAATATCCAGGCGTACCGGTATTATACCTCCAGGGCAGAGGCGCCGATACAAATCCCAATTACAGAGATAAGCTTCCCGCGGATTACCTCGTCAATAAGCTCGGCACTGAGCTGTCAGACAGCATCTCTGATGCTGTGGATAAGATTGATTGCGACCTTTTCACCGACAAAGAATATAATATAAAATCCGCATATAAAGAAGCCATCATACCGCGTAAGCCTTATTATGATGAAGCTGCCATTGAAAACATGATTGCCGACTCATATAAAAAATATTTCGACGCCTCGGAACCTGTTACCAAAAGATGTATATTTGTAGAAATCGAATGGCTCAAGCTTATGCGTTCACGCATTAAAGCAGAAATTGCTCCGGAGATAGAATGCCCGATTCAAGCACTCAGCCTGAACGATGATATTATTTTCACCTTTGTTCCTTTTGAGCTTCTGTGCATGACAGGCAATACCATCGAAAATTATCTCGCACAAAAAGGATATAAAAAGGAATCGACTTTCGTCATCGGATATGCAAACCAGGTTCTCAGCTATCTTGCTCCAAAGAATGTTTTCGACGACGGAGGATACGACATCGGCGGAACCGCGGGGGCGGCATCCCACTGGTATATGCTTCCCGACTGTTCAAAAGAAACTGAGCCCGCCGTATTAAAAGAGCTATTCGGACTCGTGGATTCACTGAAATAATATTGCATATTCAATAGTTAAAAGCACTGCCGCATATAAAATGTGGCAGTGCCGTTTTTCTGTAAATATTGTATATACTAAAGTTTATATTATCCATATAGATGCTATAATAATTGAGGAAATGCTCATAAAAGCGTTTGTCTGATCGTGATACAATAGATGATTATTAAGATAATTATTTCTAAATTGTTAAATATATCATAAAACCTTGAATATATAGGAGTTTTATTGTATTCTTATGAAGTAGGAAATAATATCCTTAGGAAATCAACATTTTTATTAACCAGGAGGAACAATGACGCACACTAAATTCATTGCCGCTTTTCTTGCCGTTCTTTTCATGCTCGGAACGATCGCGGCAGGAGCGGAAGCGTATTTCAATGATTTCGAGAAGACAGAAGACAACAAAGAACTTTATAAAAATGTTGTACTTCTCTACGAACTTGGCATACTCAAAGGCTATGAAGAATCCGATGCGAAAGGAAACTCTGTTCTCAATATCGGTCTTGAAAGAAACGTAACCCGTGCCGAAATGACAGCATTCATCTTCAGACTTGTCACCAGTCTTGTTGATAAGAACAAACAGGGTGGTTCAAATAAAACCACATTTACTGATCTTACGGAAAACGAATGGTATGTAAATTATATCAATTATTGTGTTCAAAATGGCATCATTAATGGCAGAGATGAGAATACCTTTGATCCGAATGCCAATGTATCTTTTGATGAAGCAATTAAGATGATCGTCGCTTCCCTTGGCTATGTTAACCTTGATTATCCCTTCGGATATAACCACACCCTCCGCAATCTTCTTGTCAGATTCGACAAGACTCTAGATCAGCTTATTCCTAACTATAAATCAGACACTGCGATTGTAAGTTATCCTGCCACTCGAAAAGATATTGTCAACCTGCTTGCTTTCGCTTTCAAAGCACCGATGAAGGAAACGTATACTGCATATATAGATGATAGCACGATGGTTCCTGTTCAAGTAAACAAAGTACTTGCAGATGATATATGGAAAAAAGCAAACACTTCCGTTGAAACATCCAGCTATCTGGTTATGGCGATTGATGGAAGAGCTCTTGAATCTTCCTTAGCAACAGCAGAACTTAAGGATAACAATATTAGAAAGAATCTCTACTGTGTTGAACTGGACACAAATAATGTGCGTACCATAAATTACAAATATTTTACCTTTGAAGAGCTCGGCCTCAAGGGTGACGAGGGTGATTATCTCGGAGCAAAGCTCACCCTAACCAAAATTACTAAGGCAGATATAACCGGAAAAGCAATAAGCTATTATGTTGGTCCTCTTAACGAAATTCTCTTCGCAAAAGAGTATAAGAATGTCGAACTCGCTGCTGAGGAAATCACTACTGGTACCGACGCACTAAAAGGAAATTGGCTCACTGTTAAGACAGATGACGGAAAAAGCGAAAGAAAGAAAATTGCTGATGTAAATCTTTACGATGTAAAAGCCCGTTCAAACACTATATTTGATTATACGGCTGTAAAAGCAAACAAGACATCAGTTTTCACCGCTATCAAAGCTGGTGCCGAACATTATACGACAGTTCTTGATATTTTTGCCGATGGTGAATTTGATTATGTAAACGTTGCATATAAGTACATCGGTCTCCTCGGAGATGAAGTCACGATAAGCTCCAAGGTAAATACAAAGATCGTAACACTTTCGGCAAACGAAATAAACGAAATAAATACAAAAGCAAACCTTAAGACTCTCAATACTACAGCGAGAGCCCTTGATGCAGATATTAGAAACGACTGCGGTGCAGTTAAAGGCGATTTTTTTGTATATTATAAACTCGACAATAAGTACATTTTCGTTGAAAAGGTTTCTTATGTCGACGGTACAGTTGTAAAAGCTGACCAGACATCAGGTAAATTGTCATGGATAATCGCTCTTGACCAGCTCGGTGAAAACGGCGAGACCATCAATAAACTTGTAACTCTTCCGACCGATTCAACCGCCCTTCTTTCTAATGGTATAACATTTGATACAAATGGAAAATTAAACTTTTCTACTACAATCAAAGATGGCGGCTCATTCATCACATTGGATACAAAGGCTTCCTTTGTTATATACAAAGACGAGCTTTATGCAATCGCATTGAGAGACAATGACGAAGAAGTTAGCATCATTGACTTGCCTGCGCCTGAAAATATTGAAATCGCAGGATACAAAAAAGATTTGTACGGATTTAGAATCAGTATTAATGCAGAACCGGGCAGGCAAGTTGAAGCGGCGCTTTATAACGTTAACAATAACAAAGTTGTTATGGCGTATACCAATGCTACTGAGACAGAAACACCCGGTCTTTATAATGTTGTTTTAATTCATGAGTGCAAAGTTAATTCTAATACCACTTATATTATCAGGGCAAGATACAGCGGTCAAGAAGCATATACACAAGTAGAAGCAACTACTTATGATAATACCCAGGATAACGCAGATATCGCAGCAGCAAAGCTCGCAATTGAAAGTGCAACTTATATATCTAATCATTTTGTTATAAGCAATGACTCATTAGGCGTATTAACGGCATCTGCAGTGGCTTCGAAACAGGTTAATGCTTTGGGCGAAAGCTTACATGGAGCAAAAGTACACTTAGTTTGTGGAACACTTACAGCAGCTATAGCTGGAACTGTTGCAGACGCCGATGGAACAAACGGAACTTTTACCTTTACAGTACAAATTTCAAAAGGATTCGGTAATTTTGTAACAACAGCAACGCTGACAATGGTAATTAAAGCAATTCCATATAATCCGTACTTTGACAACGCTGAAATCTCAGCTGCTCGGTATCGAATTCAAGGTAAAACTTATACTGCTACACAAGCAGAAGCAGAAACAACAGAAGCAGCTTTAATAGAAGCTCAGGCTCAGGTTGATGCTATGGGTGAAGAATTATATGGAACAACAGCAACGGTAGTAACAGAAGAATTTACTGCGGCTGTAGAAGGAACTGCCATAGACACTGATGGAACAAACGGTACTTTTACCTTTACAGTAACAATAGCAAAAGGATTGGGAACCACAATAACAACAATAACACTGGCTATGGAAATCATAGCAACTACATATCAGCCTTCGTGACACCAAGGAAAGAAAAGTAGTTTTTACAGCAATAGCGAAGGATTAAATTATTATCTCGGAAAATAAATAATTACCGCTCAGAGAGAGAAAAAGCTCTGGTATATGAGCTTTTCTATAACCTACAGCGGTAACTGATCTGCCAACAAAGCTATCGTAGTATACTGTTTCGGCAAGCGCATATCAAGGAATTGGTTAGAATCTTTTATCATAACGCTTGACAAGCGTTAATAAATCGGATATTCTAATTATAGAAGAGGTGTCTTTTCCATGATTCAGTTTTGAAAGCTGGACACTTGGAATTGATTCCTCTTCTCAATATATACTTTCCTCATCAGATAAAAGAAAAAACGCTTTATGGCGCTTTGGGGGAACAGGAAAATACGTTATTCGATATTGTACCACTTTTGCTATTTCTGGCGGCGATGCCAATAATTCCTGCTATTAACATACAAAACGCAAAAAACACGCCTGCTAACCCGATTATTTTTCGTAATATGTTGATTTAAGGGACATTTAGGATTAAAATAATAATATAATTTAGACATTAAACTGGCGAGCTCGTGCCACATTGAGACTGTCAGACATACTGTTATACAAATGAAAAATATAATTTATCATGAATATAAAAAGGAGAATATACAGATGGAGTATAATAATATTACAGGCATTATTTATGATTGTATTTTTTTGGGCGTGATTTACTTTAATAAAGATACGGTTAAATCAGTGCTTTCAAAATATTGCGATGATTCCGATGACATATTTGAATATTATAATATAATAGAAGAAAAACAGATATTTCCTCCAAAGCATCTTTATCCTTTTTTCTATTATGACGGTGAATTTCCGAGCGTATTATCAGATTATTTCAGATGTAATGGGTATTATGACCAATATACGTTTGAGTATTTTATTTCTTTAATTGAAAAGAAAGACGAATTTAAAAAATTCACTGTTAATTTGCTCCTGCGTGATCTGCCACAGGAAATGAAGAATAATATTCTCAACATGTCAAAAAAGATGCTGTACGATGAAGTCTTGAAGAAGCTTTCGTATACTGATGAAATAATAATGAATGTTTTAAATATGTTGAATGACTTTGATTCTTTTATAGATGATATTATAGATTACTTTTATAAGATAAAACCTGTTATTTGTGATTTGCATCAGCAATTCAAAAAGAAAATAGAAGAGGAATTTGCTATATTTCAAACAGATGAATGCATTAATAATCTGGGTAGATTTTTAAATATAGAAATATCAGCTTTAAAAAGCTCTGACTTTTCATTCTGTCTTATACATAAATATGTATGCTTATCCAAAACAAATAAAAACAACAAAAATTTGGGATTTATTACAGGTATTTCTCTAAAAAAGGCTATTGATTGCTTTTTTATTTATAATAATATAACCCTTGAGACTTTTATAAATGCGTTAGGAAATTCAATCAGATATAATGTGGTTATTCAATTAAACAAGCATGGTGCATTAACTTCAAGCCAACTTTCGAGAATTCTAAATGTTTCAAATACCGCTATGAGAAGACATATAGATATTTTATTTAATGAATATGTTATAAAAATATCAAATCAGACTAATCGTGAAATCTATTTTTCAATAAATGAAAGCTATTTTAAATATATATTGCCGAAATTCAAAGATTTTATAAAAACATTGTCGAAAGATGATGATTATTATGATGCAATTACAAAAAAAGTTAAGGAGAGTTAAATATCTTTCAACGGGCATTATTTATTAACTCGACATTTAAAAAGGCTTTGGTATATGGGCTTTTCTCAACAAAGCTAATTTAAATTCCGTTTTAATAATTGCCGGGTAAATAATAGAAAGAATGGAAAACGCCTGAAATAACGTCTGTCAAGATCGACACGCTGAAGAAAATGATTTTAACATCCGCATTTTCAGGATATGCTTCATGCAGAAATTCCATTATTTTATGATGAATGATGTCGTGAAGTGCCTTAATTCTTTTAATTTCGCCGCAAATAGGTGAAGTTACAGTATTGTTTTGTCGAAACATGTATAATATAATATATACTATGTATGTGATAAATAGAATATTCCATGTACAGTAATTTAATTTATATTTAAGGAGTTATAATAATGGCTGCTCCAATCATAAGAAGAATAGACGATCTCGGAAGAATTGTTATTCCCATAGACATAAGAAAAAACATGGAGATTGAATCCGGAAATGAGCTTGAACTCGTTTTTCAAGACAATCAGATTATAATTAAAAAGCCTCGTAGCAAATGCCGTCTTTGCGGTTCAGAAAAAGATCTTGAAAATATAGATGGTTCATTGTTATGCCACAAGTGCATAAATAAAATAAAATCTGTCTAAACGGTTATGAGCATTCATTAGTGTAACCGTTTGAATAGCTGCTGTTAATCAAATAAGTGCCGAAACTTGGGCGGTAAGACTTTATGTTGTTCAGCTCTGTTTGTACTCACACGGCAGTAAAAGCCCTCTCGCTTTTCGGCTTCCCATTATGCTCATTTTATGAATTTTCTGTTAATAATGGAGAGTACATCATAATTGCAGAGTTTTTCACAATAAGTTCTTCTTTAATAAAATAACCATCCATATCAATTGTCATCTTATACAATTCGTTGTGTCTGCTATATCCGCCCCAATACTCTCCTTTTATTTCGTGATTTTTTTCAACTATTTCATATCTGTATTTGCACTTGGCTGTCGATCGCCAAGCCCCTTCAAGATAATCGGTTCCAACACAAACACTTAATTGATAATTATCTTCGGTATCATTTCGTATCATTAAATCGCCATATGGGTAAAAACAGGTAGCACCACTGCCAAAAGGTTGTGTTCTGTTAGAGTCGGGAAAAACGTCATATCCGTGTCGATGCCTCTCTATGACTGTCAGGGGTGTATGAATTGTCATCCAAAAAATCAAATTGGACATTTGGCATAATCCTCCGCCTGTCCCAGCGGAAAATGTGCCATTATGAAGTACCATCCCATCAACATAACCTTTTCGCTTTGTCGGCTTCCCTATCAATTTCCAATAACTAAACACCTCGTTAGGACGAATGATGATGCCGTCAATTACCTTTGCTGCAATTTTTAAATTAATAATTTTATTATATTGCATCCACATATCAACATCTTTCAATTTTCGCAATAGCGGAGTTCTATGTGAAAAGCAACAGAACGGTAATTGTTCAGATGATGTCTGTGATGCAAAAACATGGTTCATCTTAAGCCACAGAATTTTCCGTAATATTCCGTAGTAAAAACTCCCCGCTTTCAGCCTTACAGCAGAACGTTTTATAGGTTTTTCGACATTTCTATTTGTTTCCATATCTACTACCTCACACACTATAAATAATTCGAAATTCAAAATCAACCTGCTCTGCCAACTTCGGATTTTTCAAGAAACATCCAAATCAGCCACTCACGAACCCATTACATCTCACTTGACCACTCTTTACCAATTATATCATTTTTTTTATTAAACGCAAGCTGTATTTATAGTTTCACAATAAAACAACCATCCATGCAGAACATAAGAGCCAACACAGACGGTAATTTCGAAATAGAATGAGATTTATATCGGATTGCCGACATTGGCGCTTTTCTGCGGGAACAACCTACCGCTCTGATCAAATATAACGAACCGCTTGCCAGCGGCTGATTGAAAAAGTCACAGTCTACACGGCATCTGCGGATGCCGCTGATAAATTTACCGTGGAATTCAAGTCCGGTGTGATAGTGGAATTCAGTGAACAAAGGTAAGACGAAACAAAGCACTCCATAACTATACATCAACCCCAAAACTCTGATTCATTGAACACAAATCCTTTTTTATTCTGTTCTTTAAATTTTTTCGATGGATATTCACTTGGTATTAGCTCAATACGACGTTTACTGCGATCATCATAACCATCAGCACAGAGAATACCACGAGAAAAACGAAATGTATTTTTAATCATATAATTTCGTTGATAATCCAGATCGAAGCCACCTCCATTATAAGATGCTTCAGAATTAGGATAATACATTTCGTTGTTAATCAACATTTTACGAAGTTTTTGTAGCGAGATATATTCACCATCAGTGTCCCTCAAATATAACCTATATGTAGGATCAAACATTATTCTTTTACCGGAAGGAAGAAAACAGTCAGTTACCACATGACAATCATCAAATGGATTTTCATATGGCATACAAGTTATATGTGACGCTTTTATTCCGTTCATGCGCAACAAGGATGCTAAAAGAATGGCAAGTCCTCTGCAATTAATTTTTCCGTTGTGGTTTTCACAAAAAGTTATGATATCTTTTACCCGATGTCCCAGCGGTAGTCCGCTCGAACCGTCGTGGTGAAAGTTTTCGCATACAAAATCAAATAAGGAAAAAGCTAAGTTATCATTAGTAGAAGAATAACCATTTATGTAGTTGATATAATCATATTTTAGAAGTATTTTCGGAGCAGGTTCAAAAAGCCTATATTCAATTAAATAGGGATTTAAAGAATTGCTATTGTTGTATACAGCATATTTCCTAAGTATATCAATACGTGACATTTCGGTATTAGGAACAAACACTTGAGTAGGCCATTTTCCCACCATTCTCTTATCCATTTCGAAAAACCTCCAATATTATTTTCTAGTTTACACATCCAACCTGACCACACAATCCCGCTTAATTCAAAAAACATCTAAATCGACCACTCACGAATCCCTGACATCCAAGCTGGTCACACTCTAAACTATGACAATTACCACTATTTATCAATTATATCATTATTTCCCATTTGAAACAAGCTGTATTCATAGTTTTACAAAGAACGACCACCTTCGTAGACATAAGCCAACACAGACGGTAATTTCGGAATAGAATGAGATTTATATCGGATTACCGACATGGGCACTTTCCTGCGGGAACAACCTACCGCCCTGATCATATACGACGAACCGCTTGTCCGGCGGCTGATTGAAAAAGTCACAGTCTACACGGCAAAGGCGCTCTACGCGAATTTAAACGTAGGGCGCCTTTGTTCACTTTGTTTTCATAATTTCTTGCGTAGATTACATTTTTACAATTATTACCTTTTGGCTATTTCTGTATAACCGGAATCCATATCTCAACACCGTATCCTGTTTGAGCATTGCCAAAATACATTTCCATATCAAAATCACAATCGGCATGCTCATAACTCACGACAGGAAACCACTCGGAATAGATTCTTCTCCAAACTTCATGCAGTTTCTCATCATCACTTTCGCTCTTCCATTCGGTTTGAAATATAGCCCATGTCTGCTCTGGAATGGTTAAAACAGTATACTCATGACAAATTTCTTTATCCCGCTTAATACACCCAAGCATATAAGACATATCTCCGTTTGGATTATGTGCGTATGTTACACCGGTATCAAGTATTTCGCCCGATTTTTTACCAGCTGCCTGTGCAAGAGTTTGGCATCGTCCGTCCCGTGCGCATGCCGCCCAAAATTCAGGGATATCTTTGTAACATTGACCATTCACAACGGTTGTTTTTAACTCAAGTCCAAACACCTCAAACGCCTCTTTTTGCTCAATACGATAATTCATCTCAGATACTCCTTTAATTGATATAGAGAAGGTCATTTTTGGAAAAGCTTTCAGTGAAACGCCAATATCGCGCGCTGACATTGGCATTATGCCATGCAGGTTTTTAAATGCACGACTAAATGCTTCCGGCGACTCATATCCGTATTTTATTGCGACATCAATCACTTTGATATTGCTTGTCTGCAACTCAAAGGCTGCTAACGTTAACCGCCTGCGTCTGATATATTCGGATAACGGCACACCGGTAATAAATGAAAACATCCTTTGAAAATGATACGTCGAGCAACAAGCAATCTGTGCCAATTTATCATACGAAATTTCTTCTGCCAGATTTAACTCAATATAGTCTATAGCATTGTTCATCCTGTCAAGCCACTCCATCGATTTCCCTCCCTTCGAAATTAATATTATCATATAAAATGGTTTAACACCTTGCATTTGATGCACTAAAAAATCATGTTTACACTTTTAATAATTCGCCTTGTTTCCACGCACACGCGAAAATCCCCAAACATAAATTTTATTCTCTCGTCAAGCCCAAAATGACATAGTGGAACATTTTCACAATACCATTGTATTCTTTTGAAATAAGAAAAGAACACTCCATTCCCGCCTTTGTTACCCATGCAGTTGTTTGCCGACTTGTATTTGGAATAAACGTTACCTTATCCGCCAATCGCATATATTCTGCAATAATCTCTAGGTTAAGATTCATTGACAGCATAGTTTCACAATAAAACAACAGCCTGCACTAACCCAAGATCCAGAACACGGTTATTGAAGAGCATAATGAAATTTATAACGCATCGCCGACATGGGTACCTTTCTTCGGGAGCAGTCCACCGCTTTGACCGAATACGACGAGTCGCTTGTCCGGCGGCTGATTGAAAAAGTCAACGTCTACACAGCATCTGCGGATGCCGCGGACAAATTGGAAGTTGGTAGCTATGTTCATACATTATATATTGATTTGGCTAAAGATTCCTCCGAAAGTCGTTTTTTCGTTTTTTTCAATAATAAATTTCATAACTGTTCCGCCGCGTCCGATAAAACGTCTTTTCGCTATACCACCGAAGTCATCCCCTATTAACATCGACTGTAAAAAGCTCAAAGCTGTACCATGTGAAACAATTAGGATTTTTTCCTCATCACTTGAAATAATGCTTTGATAAAAAGGATAAACGCGTGACCAAAGTTCGCGGTCGGATTCAGCATCTTCAAACGGCTTGTAATCCGGATCATATAAATCGCTTTGTGTTTTTTTGTTCTTGTTATACCATTCGCGCGACTGCCCGTTTCCCGCACCTGCATTTACCTCGCGAATAACATCGCTGACAATCGGCGATATATGAAGTGTTTTGTTGATTTCTTCCGCAGTTTGAAGCGCTCTTTTTAAGCTCGAAACATACATACAATACTCTAAACCACAGCCTTCTTCTGATAAGTATTTCCCTATTTCATATGCCTGTTTTTTTCCTGATTCGGTCAGTTCCCAGTCGCCCCAAGCGCCGATCATTCCGTTAATATGGTGCTGTGACTCAGTGTGTTGAACAGTAATTATTGTTTTACGCTTCTTTTTTTCAAAGAAAGAGTTGATGATTTTCTCGGCAACTCCCCGACCAAACCAACCCTCTCCCGCATCCTCGCGCGGATATAATCGGCGCATATCTTCTTTTTCAATTTCGGTCAACTCACAAAAATCATTTATATTTCTATTCTCAAGAACTCCGACAAGTTTGTGGTCACCGTCATTCCGGCGGAAAACACCTATGACTTTTATTCGGTCTTCATCTCCGAGCCTGTATTTCTTATCGGTCATCACGATAACATCAAGATGATTGCACGGAGGAGTTCCGGATTCTACAATCCATCCATAAGGCTGATACACTTTTCTATCGTATGAGAGGCTAGAGCAATTTTTTTCAATAAAAGAGTTGAATTGCGCGATATATTTCATTCTTTTCGGGTATTCAAAGGTCTGCTCAATCTTTACTGTATATACCATTAATTTTTCACTCCTGTTTATCATTCTACAAATTAAACCCTAACTTTCAACAAATTAAGTAATATGTAAATCAAGAGAAGTCAGCAATTTAATGGTTTTGCCGGAAATTTCGGAAGTAAGCCATGAGTTGTTGACTTTTACTTTGTGAATATACTTAAGGTGGAAGATGAAA
>JAYFRN010000048.1 GCA_034925865.1 Oscillospiraceae bacterium
GACTGCGGATGATACATTCCTATCATTTCCCGCAGCAACTCTTCTCTGCGTGGATCTCTTTTCTCTCTTGTCATTTTTTTCAACTCCCATTTTTTATTATATTACTTTTTGAGAGTTTACACAAACCATTTTACACTGTCAATTAATTACTCAACATATATCTGCCGGAACCTACTATATAAAAGCTTATAGTGTTACCGGTTACAACCCAATGGAAGCTTATACCCTTAGGGTTAAGCAATACTCATCTAACATTTCAGTATCAAAGCAGAGTCAGACTATTCCTTCATCTCCATCTATACTATCTTCTGGATTAGTTGACACTTCAAATAGCAGAATGGAGTATGAAGTTACCATTGAAGCAACATATACTGCTCCCGCTTCTACAGAGATAACATTCGGATTTGAGAACATAAATACATCAACACAAAAGCTTGTATCTAGCAATAATGTTACAGTATATGCTGATTCGAACAATACAGCAACAGCCACAGCAATATATCATGTACTTGGCACGTCAAATTTAACTCCTGTAGTCACAGTATCCGTTTATGGTACACAAAGTGCATTATATGAGCCAACAATTAACATAACAACAAGCGCTTCATATGATTCTACTTTTTTAATATCTGGATATGTGACTGCATTAGAATCTGATCCAAGCTTTTCTTCATCAAGTGTTCAAATTACTGCTAATATATATCAGACGTCAAACACTGAAGTGCTTATACTGCCTAAGAAGTTCGTTGATGCGATAAATTGCGAGGGAGACGGAAGACTGACTGATGGAAGATATGTACATTATAATTCGACAAACAATTATACAATTTATCCATCTGATTGGCATGTGTCAGGAGCAGCAGGGAAATATCTAATACCATTTGAGTCTTGCGCAGTAGATCCATCGCACATTATAATGCGTAATAGTACTCAAAAGTATGCAAACATATTTATTAGTGGAGTAAATTGTTATTTAACTGCTCTTGATACAGGTTCCGCAATAAACGATTATATTATTGATGTGTATTGCGGAGCAATTACATATGATCAACTTAATGCATATAGCTGGGGTATGTCCCAGCAAAACGTCACCCTCAACAGTATATATTCTTATTAATGTTAGCAAAATATTATAAATCAAATCATATTGGAGGATGTTATGAACAAAAAAATAATTACGGCAGCTTTTGCGCTGACAATCGCGCTTATGCTCACAGTTACAACTTTTGCAATAGGCAATACCATAAATATCATTCCAGAAGATTATGAAATAGATAAAAGTGTTTTAAGCAGCGAGTCTTATAAGAATAGCCTGAACGCCTCTGATCCGGATCTTACGGTAGTAATGGCGAACGGTAAAGAGATATGGTACAGAAGCAAAAAGGTGGAAGAAGCGCTTGTACCCGGCACGTGGTACTATGCCGACGGCATGTACACCGACATACCGGTAATGGATGAAAACAATTTTCCGTCATACTACAACACGGAGTATTTTGCGAAGTTCAATACCGAAATCAACGGATACAAGGTTAGGTTTATCAAAAATGACGTAACCGAGAGCTTCATTATATATCTCGAAAATCTCGAAACAGGCGAAATGACCGCGTTCTTTAAGCCGTTTATGATGTTATGGGGCGTTCGGGATTTAAAATTTCTTGATACTGGTGAAATACTTCTAGTTACGAACAGCGCCCGTGGATGGCTTGATATCACAGTATACGACCCGGCGGAGGGAAAGCTTATTTGCGACACGACGGGAATGCGTGTTTCTGACTACTGCATTAACAGCGAGGGAGAATTCTATTTTGTCGCGGAGTCCATCGTGTATGACAAATCCTGCAATCCGTCTGCCGTGTTCGCCGCAACCGGAACAGCGTATGACCTGTCAGTTGAAAACGGAATGGCCTTGGCAAAAATACGGAACATGACCGAGGACGATTCTCCGGACTCTGAGGTCAAAACCGCGTTGGCCGCCAAGAAATAAGTAAACAACAGCTTTGCCGATATCTCCGTTATTCCCCGGCAAGACGGCTTCACGGTTATGAGGCGTAAAAAGCGCAGGGATTATTAAAACGGCAATTAAATAATTCTTGTCTTATAAGAGATAAAAGCTCATATATAACAGAGCTTTTTCTCATTTAAACAGTAATTATTTAAATACCGAGTTAATAATTCCCTCGCTTATAAAATAATGAGCCTTGATAATACGGTTTTATTAACGAAAGGATTCTTATTCATGAAAAAGGTAAGATTCGGTGTATGTTGTTTTAAAGCGGCGGCGTTTTTAATTGCCTTGTCATTTGCTATACCGCTGTTTTCCTCCTGCGAAAAAGGATATCTAAATTTTGAAGGAAAGACGAACCCAGAATCAACATACACCGGAGCAAATGTAGACGGAGATATAAATTTTGAGAAAAAGATGAACACCAGCCTTGAATCGCTTGAAGCGCTTCTGGTCAGGGAGAACGAGCTGCATCCCAATCCGGAAAACGAAAAAATCCGCGGACTTTTCAACGAAGATTTATCTGCGCTTTGCGAAGCAGGGGCATCCTGCGACAGTGAAGAGCTTTTAAATAACTATAAACTCACGCCCGAAAAGCTAAGTGGCCTTATTAATAAGCTTATGAACCTCAGCGGAGCAAAGGGAGACAGTATTTCTGCAGAATACAACTCCGATGAGATAGCGGACATATTATTGAAGTTAAAAGAAAAAAAGAATTTTAAGAAAATATGCGCCGAAGTATTCGGAAAACTGTCGTATACAAAAACAACCCTGTTTCTAAACTATATACAAAAAAGCGATATAAATGAGGAACAGAAAAAGATGTTTTACGGCCTGTTCCTTGACAGTGTTCCGGAAAGCGACTGCTTTGTAAACGAAACGGAAAATGTTTTTACATACAACCTTCCGATAGAATCAGACGGAAGCTTTAATACGTTTTTATTCCGCAAGGATATGAACTGCATTTATGACCTCGGTTATCATGCGCAGAAGGCGATGTACGATTTTTACGGCGACTGCGCTCTCGTGCCGCTGATGTCGAGGCATTTCGCACAATATGTAATGCTACGCTTTTTTTCTGGATTCTGGTATAAAATTTAATGCGGTCACTCCGACCGTGTGTTATATCAAATCCTCATACCGTATAACAGAGCGTCCGAGAGATAAAAGCAAGCGTCTGTAAACATTTTTTATTCCGGTGCTTGATTTCTCATCAAAAACATATTATAATAACAGAAATTGAATACAATAAAGGCATTGACGAGGAGAAGTACATACTTATCCGATGCATAGAGAGAAGGTGGACGGTGTAAACCTTCATGAAGAAAGTATGGAAGTAGCCTCTGAGCTGTGAACCGAACGGGAACATAATTTCCCAGTAGACTTCAACGGAATTTCCACCGTCATAGGGAAAACGATATCGGATATGCTGCGGCTTTTATTAAGCCAACAATAAAATATACCTCAAACAATTATTTTGTTGCTGATTAATAATACAGACGCTGATATCCCGCATCGGTTAAGAGCAGGAGAGAAATCTTCTGAATTTAGGTGGTACCACGGACTGATGTTCGCCCTAAAGTAAATGATTACTTTAGGGCGTTTTTATTGTGTTCGATTAATTATTTTTACGGAGGTATCACATGGAGAAGGATTACAGTTTTCAAACAATCGAAAAACAAATGCAGGAATTTTGGGAAGCCGAACACATTTACAAATTCGACCCAAATAAAAAAAGAGAGATATATTCTATCGACACACCGCCGCCCACAGTCAGCGGCAGCCTGCATATCGGTCATATTTTTTCATACACTCAGGCAGAAATGATAGCAAGATTTCGCAGAATGCAGGGTTATAATGTCTTTTATCCTTTTGGGTTTGATGATAACGGACTGCCGACAGAACGGCTCGTTGAGCGTGACGAGGGTGTCATAGCAAAAAATATGCCACGAAGCGACTTCATTCTGAAATGTATTTCTACAACTAAAAAAAATGAAAGCGAATTTAAAAGCATGTGGAGATCGCTCGGCTTTTCCGTCGACTGGTCTCTGCAATATGAAACAATCAGCCCAGCAGTCAGGAAAATATCGCAGGAATTATTTTTGGAGCTTGTGAAACAGAAAAAAGCATATTCAAAGGAATCGCCCGTTTTGTGGTGCACGGAATGTCAAACCTCCATCGCGCAGGCGGAGCTTGATACAAAGGACATCGATTCAACCTTCAACTATATTCCATTTACAGTTGACGGAGATATTATCGAGGTCGCAACAACCCGCCCGGAGCTGCTTTACGGATGTGTTTGCCTGTTTGTCAATCCGGAGGACAAGCGTTATTCCAAATTTATCGGCAAATCCGCGCGTGTTCCGCTTTATAACTATAATATACCGATTATGACGGATAAAAAAGTCAGCCTTGATAAAGGAACGGGAGCGGTCATGTGCGCCACCTTTGGAGACAGCACAGATGCCGAATGGACAGAAGAGTATAGTCTTCCGTATCGTAAAATCATTTTACCTGACGGCTTTATTGACAAAAGCGTTCCGTTTATCGGCGGAATGAAAACAACTGCCGCAAGAAAAGAAATCATCAGGCTGCTTTTCGAAAAGGGGCTGCTTATAAAATCAGAAAGCATCACTCACACAGTGGCCGTCCATGAACGCTGCGGAAAGGAAATTGAAATCATTCCGTCTCGTCAGTGGTATATTGACATTTTATTCGAAAAGGAGCGATTTCTGAAAGCGGCCGATGAAATTAACTGGTATCCCGAGCAAATGAAAAACCGTTATATCGCCTGGGTCACGAACCTCAAATGGGATTGGTGTATTTCCCGGCAGAGATATTTCGGAATACCGTTTCCCGTCTGGTACTGCAAAGGCTGCGGTAAAGCTGTCTTTGCTGATCCTGATCAGCTGCCTGTAAATCCGCTGGAGACGGAATATAATGGCAAATGTGAATGCGGATGCCGCGAGTATGTCCCGGAAAGCGCTGTTTTTGACACCTGGGCAACTTCGTCAATAACTCCGCAAATAAATGAACGTTTCGGTATTCCGCTTGTTCCGATGAGCATGAGAGCACAGGCACACGAAATTATCCGCACATGGACCTTTTATACAATAGTCAGAAGTCTTTACCATACAGGAAAGCTTCCATGGAAGGATATTATGATAAGCGGATTCGTTCTTGCAAAGAAGGGCGAGAAGATCAGCAAGTCAAAAAGCAACAGCGATTTCGCGCCGGCAAAATTGATTGCCGATAATTCCGCAGACGCTATGAGGTATTGGGCGGCAAGTGCAAGGCTCGGCACAGACACATTTTTTTCGCCGGATGATCTGTCAGCTTCAAAGAGGTTTATTACAAAGCTGTGGAACGCCTCAAAATTTGCGATTTCTCATTTGCAAAATATTGATTTATCAAAAATTCCGGAACTGCTGCCCATTGATAAATGGATAATGGCCCGCACTGATGATGCGATCATTGAAGCAACCGAATTGCTGAATGAATATGAAATCGGTTCGGCAAGGCATGAAATCGACGAACTGTTTTGGAAGGATTTTTGCGATAACTACGTCGAAATCGTAAAGGAAAGGCTGTATCGGCCCGATATTCACGGTGAAGAAGAACGAAAAAGCGGTCAGTATGCGCTTTATTATGCTTTAATCAATATCATCAAGCTGTACGCCGTTTACGTTCCGCATATCACTGAATATATCTATCAAGAGTTTTTCAGGCAATATGAAAATAAAGCATCAATTCATCTGCTGCTTTGGGAAAAGCCAAACGGAATAGATACGGAATTACTGGAGTTTGGCGACGCCTTGAAAAGCTCGATAGCCGAAATGCGTAAATACAAATCGGAGAACAAGCTTTCAATGCGGACGCAAATAGAAGCAATGAAAATTATCGCTCCGGAAAAACTTATACCCTTATTCAAAAAAAGCGAAAAGGACCTTCTGGCCTGCTCAATGGCAAAATCTTTGATCTATGTGACATTGCCCGAAAAAGATACGCGGCCTCTTTGAAAAAAACCGGCAAGAAACTCTGTATAAATGACTTTAAAGCTATATCTATGTGTTTTTTATCCAACCGTGTGTTGGATAAAAAGAAATTTCGTCAAACTGACGCGTCATTGCTTTTATCTGCCATATGCGTTACAATAAATCCGCAGCTGTAAAACAAATAACGGAGGTAAGCCCGAATGAACGACTTAAAAATAAACGAACAGATCGCATTTTTACGAAAGCAGAAAGGAATGACGCAGGAAGAGCTTGCGCATTCTCTCGGCGTCACCAACCAATCCGTATCAAAGTGGGAATCGGCTCAGTGCTGTCCTGATATACAGCTGCTGCCGGAGCTCGCGAAAATATTTGATGTTTCCATTGACGAGCTTATGGGGTATAAAGCTGCCGAAAGCATGCCCGATATATACCTGAAGATCAAAGCCTTATTTGAATCCATTCCGAGAGAAGACATTTTCGACAATGCCTTCCGTTTATGCGCTCTTTTACATGAAGCGGCGATGACGGGCGGTTACAAAGAGCGGGTGCCCTGGAATACCGACATGAATCATGCGCTTGGTGAAGATTTATACAAATGGGGATTTTCTGCATGTTCCTTGCCCGAGGGAAACACAGTCCATACCGGAAACGGTCTGTTTATCGCCGACGGCAGACATTATCACGCGCCAACCGCATCGCAGATCATGGATTTATATGTCTCTCTTGACCGTCTGTGTGACCTGAACGTTTTGAAGATCATGTACTCGCTGTATGAGATGACTGTCAATGACTTTGACCTGTATGTTCCGATTTCTGAAATCGCGAAAAAAGCAAAAATGTCCGAAGCTGAAACCGAAAAGGCACTCGAACAAATACCGGTGACCGTCAAGGATGGCGAAAACGGTGATTATCTTTACCGGATAGAAGGCAGCTATATGCATATGCCTTCCCTGCTCCTTCTGCTGCGGCAAAGATAAAATAATAATAATTATTTAAAAAACCTCTTGACTCTCCATTTAACTGTAATGATATTCTTAATTTGCGAAGAGAAAATAGCGCTGTTTTTTCTTCGTATAAATCCGAATGATGGGATCGACAAAATGTATAAAATCGGTGAACTCTCTCGGCTGTGCAGTCTTCCTGTAAAGATCCTGCGTTATTACGACAGCGAAGGGCTTCTCGTACCGGATGAAATCGATCGTTTCACAGGCTACCGCTATTATTCCGCGGCACGGCTTGCCGACTGCAACAGAATCATTGCGCTCAAAGAGCTCGGCTTTACATTGGATGAAATCAGAAGGCATATGCATTCCGATAAACCCGATGATATCGCAGAGCTTGTCGAAGCGAAAATCGCAGAGCTTAACGAAACCGTTTTACACACACAGTCACAACTTAAGCGGCTTGAAGCCGTAAAAGAAATCATTACAGAAGGAGCAAAAGCTATGTTTGATGTCATTATCAGAAGCGCGGACACTATGTTGACGACCGCGTCACGAAAAAACTATGAGTCTAAGGCAGATGCCTTCGGCGAAATTGAAAAAATAAAATCGGTTCTTCCGAAAAACATTCTCGGAAAACGTGAGGTCATAATCAATTACGAAACCGAATACCACGACCGCGATTTTGACCTTACCGCCTGTGTGGAAATCACGGGAAAGCTGCCGCCGGAATGCGGATTCAACGAAAAAACAATCACTATTCCAGGGGATGTCGCGTCGCTTGTCTGCGATCGCGAGGAGCTTGATGAAGCATATCGTTACATGGCGAAGCAACTCGAAGAAGCTCCGTGTCAAATCGTAGGCGCATTTTATGAAATTTACTATGACGACGGAACAGTTGAACTGAAGGTTCCTGTGTGCAAACTGACAAAAAACTCATTGTTTGTGAGCGATGATATTAATCTGCCGTTTGTAAATGACCCCGATGCGGTGGGAAAGTGGGAAATGCTTGATATCGTTCCGAGCAGGGAGCAATTCGTGTACGGCGATGAAAAATGCGGTCACCAGGCATGGCTTAACGAGCTTTACTTTCTCGACGGCGGCGAACAATATTGGGGCGTCGGCGGATGGACAAAGGGATATTTATATACCTGGGGAGCATCTCCTCAAGATACCTTGAAAAACAGATATACAATAGAAAATCAGAACAGTCATACGCTCATGTTCCTTGAAATGAAGCATTTTAAGGACGGAAATGGGATATGCGGCGGTATGCCCGAAATCTGGGTGTACGAAAAGGTCTCGGATGAAATATTTCACGCTTCCGATATAAAGCTGCGTGATCCCGTTGATTATCCTTTCATTTCAGATAAAAACATCCTCGGCACATGGATTGTACGGGATTTTTACGTATGGAAAATCGAGGAAAATTTTGATCCGGCAAAGCAGAATTGGCCGAAGGAAGACTTGTTTTTCCTCAAAGTTGAATTCCGCAGTGACGGAAAATGCATTCACACTACAAAGCAGCATGTAAGCACGCTTGCATGGACAAAGGGGCTAATGCTGAACAAGCATAATGAAACTGCCTCCAAATATGAAATAAAAATTATTGACGGCAAAGAATTTCTAATACTTGAATGGAAATGCGGAGACTATCAGTTTGGCGGCGGAAGCATTTATTGGTATGTTTTTGTTCGCGAATAACTGAGAATTTTAGTCGTAACTCGGCATTAAATAATGCCCGCTTTATAGAGAGAGAAAAAGCCCTGGTATATGGGCTTTTTCTCTCTATAAAATAAATATTATATAATTGTCGTTTAATAAAAGAGGATGCACTCATTATCAAATATAGCACATCCTCTCATATTCTGTCTAATTCAATCTGAGGAGATCTTTGGTGAAGAGTGAGTCCAAACATCATTCCCTAAAGAGGGATCTTGCCACCACAAAAAAGCTTTCGTTTTTCATCGCAGTTGACCTTGCATTATTTCTTATAGCTCTTAAAGCAAGAATTTCATTGGGCCCAATCGAATCAGATTCTAAAGACGTAATAACTGAAATCATTTCATCTTTTTTGAATGAGATATTATCGATAGAGTAACTATCTTTAAATAAATCAGATTTTATTTGCTCAGCGTTGTTTATTAATGTTTTATTCTCCATAACCATAATCAGAAAGACAGAAGCAGCAGCAAAAATTGTTACCAGCAAAACTAATAATCCAATTCGTTTAATATTTTTCACGCTAATTTCCTCCGCCTACAGTATATGTAGTGTAATCTGTTCCTTAATCCCTAACTTTCAACAAAGCAAGTAATACGAAGGGAAATATCAATAAAAAATGCGCAAAAAGCGAGAAAGAGCTTGCTTTTTGCGCATTTTTATGGTAAAATGGTATTACGTGGCAAGTAATATTGAGAGGGTGA